>VBLM01000223.1:2219-2694 GCA_005879095.1 Deltaproteobacteria bacterium | reverse complement strand
CCCGGTGCTATGGCCCGATACGCCGGTGGCGGCCGAGGACGTGCCCGGCTACGAGTCGGGCGGCTGGTTCGGTTATGCGGCGCCGGCGGCGACGCCGCGCGACATCATCATGAGGCTGAACGCCGAGATCAACCGCGCCCTGCGCGAGCCTGACGTGAGCGACAAACTCGTCAACGCCGGGCTGATCATCGTCGGCGAGTCGCCGGAATACTTCGCCGAGCTGCTAAGAAGCGATTACGCGAAGTACGGCAAGCTGGTGAAGGACATCGGCTTCACGCCGCAGTAAGCGAGACGCAGGCTTCCTCGTATTTGCCCGCGCCCATCTCCTGGCCGTCGAAGATCTGGTGCTCGCGGATCCACTTGAACGACTCCTCGAACACTTCCTTGGTGTAGGGCTCGAACACGATGCGCTCGCCGGGTCCCCAGCGGCGCGTGTCCATCTGGTCGAGGAAGCGGGCCGGAAACTCCTTGCGGT
>VBLM01000223.1:0-2163 GCA_005879095.1 Deltaproteobacteria bacterium | reverse complement strand
AGCATCGCCGCCATCATGAAGGTGGTGTCGATCACCTTGCGAAAGCCGAGCTGCTCGAGGAAATAGTAGGGGCCGGAAAAGACCGAGGCCGCGGGCACCTTGCGGTCGATGAGCTTCTCCATGCGGGAGAACAGGATCCCATCGGCAAACGAGAGCTTGATGTCGGCAAGCGGCAGGTATTGCTCGAGCGCCTGGATCGTCGAGTAGTGGCTGCCCGATTGGTGGCCGACCGAGATCGGCACGCCGGAGAGATCGGCCGGCGTGCGGATCGGCGATTCGGGCGGCACGAACACCGCCGAGGGCGACACCGAATAGGCGTCCGCGTACATCTTGCCGTGCCCCTTGGAGGCGGCGACGTTGACGGTCCAGTGGCAGGCGCAGCTCACGTTCGTGTCGCGCCCAGCCTCGATGTTCTGGTAGGCGCCGACCTTGTTCGGCGTCGCATGCGCCTGCGCGAGATCCTGGCCCTTGAAAGCTGCGCGGAACTCGTAATCCAACCCCTCGGCCTTGAAGTAGCCCTTGCCTTCCGCCACCCACTCGTGCAGGCGGAAGTGCGGGGTAATGAGGAATTTGCCCATTTGCCATCCCCTCCGGAAAAGGATCGTAAAGATAAGCGAGAAGTGGGCAATCCGTAAGCGACGGGTAAGCACCCCCTGCTTAGCTTGGCCACGGCGGCCCTGAAACCTCGGGGGAATACGGTGGTACCCATGAGAATCGAGCCTCAGGTCGTGGACCAGATCGAGCAGCGGCTCGAGCTGCTGTTCTTGCGCTGCCCAGAGCTTTGCGGATTCTCGGTGCGGGGCGAGGACGACGAGCTCTTCGTCAGCGACGTCGGCATCGCGCCGCGCCTCTCTCCAGAGCAGTACGGCGAGATTTTCCAGGACATCGCTCGGACGCTCGCCGAGTTCCTCGAAGAGGAGCCGGACGCCTCCGAGCTCCTCCGGGGGCGTACCTTCGCAAGAACGCTGCACTAAGCGTTTTGGTGTAGCGGTTTTCACGTTCGTGTAGCAATTCTCGTTCTCGGGTTTTAGCTGTAGTGCGCTCGGGAAAACCCCGATGTCGGTCTTTTCGGCACCTCTGTAGTATTCGTAGCGACATTGCGTTACGAGAAGGCTCTACAGATGAAGACTTTCGAGTTCAAGCCTGGCCTCCCCGACAGCCTGCTCGTGCGGCTCGAGGCCGATGTCTCAGCAAAGATCCGTTCCCTCTTCGCCCGCTGCCCGAGCCTGCACGGTTTCTCGGTGCAGGACCGCGCTATGCTGCCGCGCGACCTCGACCAGACGCGCATTCCCGACGCCGATCTCTTCGTCACCGAAATCGGCGTCTTTCCGAAGCTCGACTCGCAATACGACGACATCTACGACGAGATCACGCTCGCGATCTCGGACCTCGTGAAGGACCAGCCGCACGCCTACGACTTTCTGCGCGGGCGCACTTTCGCCAGATCGCTGCACTGAACTAGCAGGAAAAAACCCAAGGGGACGGGAGGCGCTCGCCGCTGCGGCCAGGCAGAAACTGGCCGCAGCGGCTGGAGCGCCGCTCATTTTCCCTACGGTTTGTAGCGGTAGACCACCAGCTTGTCGGCCGCCGATTCCGGCGTCCAAACCTCGCCGCGCCGCCCGTGAATTTGCCGCACGTTGGCCGTGCGGCTCGAAGAGCGGAAGGTCTCGAATTTCTCCGTCTGTGGATCGAAGCGCAGCATCAGCTGCGCGCTCCATTCCGAAACCCACACCTTGTCCGCCGGATCGACGTACACCGCATAGACGCGCGGCTCGTCGCCGGGCGCGCGCCATGCCGACCATCGGCCGGTGCTCGGGTCGTAGCGGCTGAGATTGCCCGAGTTCCACTCGGCGACCCAGACGTTGCCCTTGGAGTCCGACCAGACGCGCCGCGCGCCCTGGCGGCGTGTCGGCGGCTCGATCACCGTGGTGCTGCCGTCCGGATTTATTTTCCCGACATAGGATCCGGCGAGCGAGGCGTAGTACACCGTGCCGTCGGGCGTGGCGTGGATTCCGTAGGGCCCGCGGCCTTTGGGGGCGTCGAACACTTTAATTTCTCCGTTGCGCGGGTCCAGGCGCCCATAGATGCCGCTCTGTCCCGTGAACCAGTGGATGCCCGCGCGATCGAAGATCGCCGTGTTGAGGTTGGTGTAGCCGCTGTCCG
>VBLM01000222.1:421-2592 GCA_005879095.1 Deltaproteobacteria bacterium | reverse complement strand
ATCGCCATCCTCTCCGACATCCTCGGTGACGAGGACCACCTCGGCGACATGGACTTCAAGGTGTGCGGCACCGGCAAGGGCATCACCTCGATCCAGATGGACATCAAGATCACCGGCGTGGACAAGCAGATCCTCACCGATGCCCTGAACCAGGCCCGTGAAGGCCGGCTGCACATCCTCGGCGAGATGGCCAAGGCGCTCGCCACACCGCGCGCCGACATCTCCAAGTACGCGCCGAAGATCACCACCATCCGCATCCCGGTCAGCCGCATCAAGGACGTGATCGGGCCGGGCGGAAAGGTGATCAAGGACATCATCGCCCGGACCGGCGCCAGCATCGACATCGAGGACGACGGCTCGGTGGCCATCGCCTCGCCCAGCAGCGAAGGCGTCGAGCAGGCCATCAAGATGATCCGCGCGCTGACCCAGGAAGCCGAGGTCGGGAAGACCTACCTCGGCACCGTGCGGCGGATCATGGAGTTCGGCGCGTTCGTCGAAATCTTCCCCGGCACCGACGGCCTCGTGCACATCTCGGACCTCGCCAGCGGCCGCGTCCAGAAGGTCGAGGACGTGCTCAAGGAAGGCGACGAGGTCATGGTCAAGGTGGTCTCGGTCGACCGCTCGGGAAAGATCCGGCTCTCCCGCAAGGAAGCGCTGGCCGAACAGGGCGGCGACGGCAAACAGGCCGCCCCGCCCTCGGTGCCGAAGGCTTAAAAGGTCGCGTGCAACGTGATGGTGCCGCCTTGGCCGCTCATCGGGGCCAAGATGGCGTCGAACGTCCCGGTGGGCGTATATGGCGGGCCTAGGTCTATCCCCTGGGGAGCGACGTTGAGCTTCAGAGTCCAGCTTCCGAGGGTTTGCCAGTCCTGCGCCGGCGAGCCGACGACGGTGTGGACGTCGGCACCTCCCATGTCCACACCGGCCGTGGTGCTGCTGTATGTGCCTGTGCGTGGTCGCCCGTTGAAGAGGACGCGGCCGGTGATGTCCGGCCTGTTGCCGTAGCCGTCAACGCGGAAGGCGAACTCGTAACCCGTCGGGTAGTTCGGCGAGATCGCCCCGAGTTCTGCGTTGTGACAATCGAACGTGCTGGCCATCGCTCCGCGGAGCGTGACGGTGCAGGTCGCCGACTGACCGGGCGGCAGGTTCTGTACGCCGTCCGGATCGCCGTAGGAAGGCATCTGCACGGCCTCGCCGCAGCTTACCGCAAAGAGTGTGACGAGCAGCCGCATGCTTGTCGTCTAATGTGCTCATGAGCCTCGGAAAGATCATCGTCCTCCTGCTCGGCCTGGTGATCGTCGCGTTCGTCGAGATCTTCCCCGGCACCGACGGCCTCGTGCACATCCGAAAGCCTAGAAGGTAGCGGAGAGCGTGACGTCGGCGCCGCCTCCGGTGGCGTTCTTGAGCGTCGCGGTGAGCGTGCCGTCGCCGGTGTAGACCTTGCCGTTCGACGCGGTGATGGCGTTCGACACGCTGCTGAACGTCAGCGTGAACGTGCCCGTCGTCTGGCTGCCGCTGCCGCTGCCCTCGATCCAGTACTGAGCAGTGCCGCCGCTGCCGGTGTTGATCGCGATCGCGCTGTCCACGCCGCTCGTGGTCGTGGTGTAGGTGCCGGTGTGCGGCTCACCGGGCATGCCGACCGCGACGCTGATCGACGGCGTACTGCCCGACTGCGCGACGCCGAAGCTGAAGCCGCCCTGGTTGTTCGACGAGGCCCAGGCTGTGACGGCCGGCTTGCAGTCGTACGTGCCGGTGAGGCCGCCGCTCAGCGTGACGCTGCAGGACGATGACTGTCCCGGCGTCGTGTTGACGCTTCCTCCGCAGGCGGCGAGCGCCGCCGCGGCCAACGCGAAAAGACGTGTGTGCATTTGTCCCCCTTGATACTGCAGTGTAGCCAAAAAATGACTCCCCTTGCGAGAGGATCGGCCACGGTGCGACGCTGCATCCATGAGCTTCGGCAAGATCATCGTCCTGCTGCTCGGCCTCGCCATCGTCGCGTACGCGGTCAAAGTCGAGCTGTCCGGCACCGCCGTCGGCAACCCGGAAGGGCCGACGCAAGCCAAGCGGCAGCTCGACAACGTCCGCGTCCGCGCCAAGGAGCTGGAGCGCGAGAACCAGAAGAACGCGGAAGAGATGATCAAGAAGTCGGACGAGAATCGCTGATCACTGGATCA
>VBLM01000222.1:0-392 GCA_005879095.1 Deltaproteobacteria bacterium | reverse complement strand
TCGATGCCGAGCCGGCGTTGTACCCATTTCACCCGCTCGCCGGTGGCCCCTTTCACCATTCCGTGAAAGCGGTTCATGTCGACCTGGAAAAAGCCGGGCATGCCGCGCGAGTCGCCCTGGTACTGGTGGATCCACCAGTTGTCCCCGTCGCCCCAGGGAGGCGGCACCTTGGGGTCGTACTTGCCGCCCTTGAACTTCTCGGGGTCGAGGATGGGCGGCATGTGCTCCTTGACCACGTACGGCGTCAGCCACAGCGGCGACTCGATCAGGTCCGGCGCGGCGAGGTCGGAGAGGTCTTCGTGCCAGACGCGCTTGCTGGTGTAGATCATCGGCGCCACGCCGAGCGCGTCCTTGATCACCTTCCACGACTGGCGCACGCCGTCGAGGCACTC
>VBLM01000221.1 GCA_005879095.1 Deltaproteobacteria bacterium | reverse complement strand
AACTGGAGCAGCAGCTCCATGTTGCCCACGTCCGGCGCCTGGCCGTTCACGCAGTAGTGTCCGAGCGGGCTGCGGCCGAGCTCCTCGCTCACCAGCGCGAACTGTTCCAGCGGCAGCTCGAGCCCGCCCAGAGAACGCGGCAGAAACGGCGCCCACAGCCCGGTGGCCTTCGCGTGCGCGCGGACCGAGCGCAATGCCGGCTCGAGCGCGCTCCACTTCTCGCCCAGCCGCGGCTCGAGCGGCATCACGGAAGCCTTGACGAACTCGCGAAAACGCCCTTGCAGCTCACGCACCGGATCGGGAATGGAGAAGTCCATCAGCGCACCGTGACGAGCGACGCATCCTCGAGATGCGGCGTCTCGTTGAAGGAGGCGAGCGAAAATCGATCGCCGGAGAAGAGAAATTCCGATACCGACGAATTGCGCACCCGGAACGCCAGCGAGAGCGCGTCCTCGTCGCCGGTGCCGAGCGCGAGCTGGACCGCGCCCGCCACCGGCCCGGCCGAGGTGAACACTGCTATGCGCTGGCCGCGCGCTTCGCTGCGCACCGCGGCCAGCACGTGCCGCACGCGCGCGCGGAACTCGAGCCACTGCTCGACTCCGGCGCCTTTCACCTCGCCCTTCACCCACATCCGCAGCACGGCCTCGAAGAGCATCGCGAACGATCGCGCGCGGGCCTCGTTGCCGTCGGCCATCAGCATCGAGTCGCCGAGCGATTGTAGATGCGAGTGGCGAGCGAACAGCTCCGGCATGTGCTCGCGGAAGAGCGGCTCGACGCCCATCTCGTCGAGCTCCGCCAATTCGACGGGCGCCGGCAGCCCGCCCGCCTCCGCCGCGATCTCCGCGGTCGCCTTTTGCCGCACGCGAGGGCCGGTGAAGACTCGGTCGAGCCGGATACCGCGCCGCCGCCAGCTCTCGCCGAGAAGCCGCGCCTGCTTTTCGCCCAGCGTCGAGAGGCGATCGTAGTTGTCCTCGAACGCCGACGCCTGCCCGTGACGGACCAGATAGAGCGTTCCCATGCGCGGCGCACAAGACCTTGACGCAAGGCCTGAGTCAAGGTGGCGAACCCGTCGCGGATCGCCTATAGACCCGCGCCATGGACTTCAAAAAAACCTTCAGCCACGGGTCGTTCTACTCCCTCCCCGAAGTCGAGAAGCAAGGCCTGGGCAAAGTGTCGCGGCTGCCGGTGAGCCTGCGCATCGTGCTCGAGTCGCTCCTGCGCAATCTCGACGGCAAGCGGGTCCGCGAGATGGACGTGAAGGCGCTCGCTTCGTGGAAAGCGAAAGCGGAGCGGACGGAAGAGATTCCCTTCATCGTCTCGCGCGTCCTCTTGCAGGATTTCACCGGCGTGCCGCTGGTGGTCGATCTGGCGGCGATGCGTACCGCGGTCGAGCGCGCGAAGAAGCCGCCCAAGCTGATCGAGCCGCTGGTGCCGGTCGATCTGGTGATCGATCACAGCGTGCAGGTCGACTTCGCGCGAGTGGCGAATGCGATCCAGCTCAACATGGGAATCGAGTTCACCCGCAACCGCGCGCGGTACGAATTTCTCAAGTGGGGCATGGCGGCGTTCGACGGCCTCAAGATCGTGCCGCCCGGGATGGGCATCGTCCACCAGGTGAACCTCGAGTACCTCGCGCCCGGCGTGCACGCGCGCGACGGCGTCTACTTTCCCGATTCGCTCGTCGGCACCGACTCGCACACGACGATGATCAACGGCCTCGGCATCGTGGCCTGGGGCGTCGGCGGCATCGAGGCCGAGGCGGCGATGCTCGGCCAGCCGGTGTACTTCCTCACGCCGGACGTCGTCGGTGTCCACCTGCAAGGCTCGCTCAAAGCGGGCGTGACCGCGACCGATCTGGTGCTGACGATCACCGAGATGCTGCGCAAGGCGAAAGTCGTCGGCAAGTTCGTCGAGTTCTTCGGCGAAGGCGCGGCATCGCTGCCGGTGCCGGAGCGGGCCACCATCGCCAACATGGCGCCCGAATACGGCGCGACGATGGGTTAC
>VBLM01000220.1 GCA_005879095.1 Deltaproteobacteria bacterium | reverse complement strand
TCGGCGCATCGGGGCTGATGTTCCTCACCGGCCTCGGCTTCTTCTCCGCCACCCGCTTCTGGCCGCTGCTCGTGATCGCGTTCGTCGGAACGCTCAATCCCAGTTCCGGTGACGTGACGCTCTTCCTGCCCACCGAACAGGCAGTACTGGCCGAGACGGTTTCACCGGGCGATCGCACCGGGATCTTCGCCTGGTACAACCTCGCCGGCGCGTTCGCCGGCGCGCTGGGATCGCTGGCGGCGGGCGGGCCGGAGCAGCTCGCGCGCCTGCTGCACCTCGAGGTCGCGCAGGCGGAGCGGCTCGGATTCGTCGTCTATGCAATGATCGGCGCGCTCAGCGCTGTGCTCTACCGCCGGCTGAGCCCGGCCGTCGAGCCGCCGCCGCAAGTCTCCAAGGTGCCGCCGCTCGCGCAGTCGCGCCGCGTCGTTCTCCAGCTTTCCGCACTCTTCAGCCTCGACTCGTTCGGCGGCGGATTCGTCGTGCAGTCGCTGCTCGTGCTCTGGCTCTTCCGCCGATTCGCGCTGCCGGTTCCGACGGCGGCCGCGATCTTTTTCGCCGTCAACCTGCTCGGCGCGATCTCGCAGCTGGTCTCGTCGCAACTGGCGGCCCGCATCGGCCATGTGCGCACCATGGTCTACACGCACCTGCCGTCGAATGCGTTCCTGATCCTGGCGGGCATCATGCCCTCGCTCCCGCTGGCGGTGCTGTTCCTCCTCCTCCGTTCGGCGCTCTCGCAGATGGACGTGCCGGCGCGCCAGGCGTACGTGATGGCGATGGTGCCGCGCGAAGAACGGGCGGCAGCGGCGAGCGTGACTAACGTGCCCCGCAGCCTGGCCTCGGCGATCGCGCCGCTCATCGCCGGCGCGCTCCTCGACCGCACCAGCTTCGGCTGGCCGCTGATCTGCGCAGGCGCTTTGAAGAGCGCGTACGATTTGCTGCTCTTCGCGCAGTTCGCCCATCGCAAGCCGGACGAGCCGGCGTAAGCTGCGCCGCCATGAAACGGATCCTGGTGACCGGAGCGGTGGGGCAGATCGGCTCGGAGCTGACCGTGGCGTTGCGCCAGCGGTACGGCGATTCGGCGGTGGTGGCGAGCGACGTCAAGCTGCCTTCCGATCCTGCGCTGCGCGACAGCGGGCCGTTCGAATTCATCGACTGCCTCAACCCGCACCACCTCACGCGCGCGATGCAGATGCACCGCATCGACACCATCTTCCATCTCGCGGCGCTGCTCTCCGCCGTCGGCGAAACGCGCCCGTTGCAAGCCTGGCAGCTCAACGTCGACGGGCTCGTCAACATGCTCGAAGCCGGCCGCCAGTACGGCTGCGCGCTCTTCTTTCCCAGCTCGATCGGCGCCTTCGGTCCGGAGACGCCGCGCAAGAAGACGCCGCAGGTCACCATCCAGCGGCCGACCACCATGTACGGCGTGACCAAGGTGGTGGGCGAGCTGCTCTGCGACGACTATCACCGCCGCTTCGGCATGGACACGCGCGGTCTCCGCTTCCCGGGATTGATCTCGTACAAGACCGAGCCCGGCGGCGGCACCACCGACTACGCGGTGGACATCTTCCGCCAGGCGATCGCGCACAAGCAGTACACCTGCTATCTGCGCTCCGACTCGCGACTGCCGATGATGTACATGCCCGACGCCATCCGCGCGATGATCGAGCTGATGGAAGCGGAGCCCGCCAAGCTGAGACACCGCAATGCGTACAATCTCGGCGCCGTCGACTTCACGCCCGCCGAGCTGGCCGACGAGATCCGCAAGCATATCTCCGACTTCCGTAGTGACTACGCGGTGGATCCGCGGCGGCAGGCGATCGCCGACTCGTGGCCGGAGACGCTCGACGATTCCGCCGCGCGAGAGGAGTGGCGCTGGGCGCCGCGCTACGGGCTCGCCGCCATGACCGAGGACATGCTCCGCCAGCTTCGATAGAGGAGAAACATGCCGCTTGGAAGATTCGGACGGGATTTGGAAACGCAACTGCGCGATCTCGACGATGCCGGAACGGGGAAAGGCGCGGAGTCGGTGGTGGTCGCCGTCCGTCCCGCCCAAGGCGGCCGCGGACCGCGGTTGCTGCTCGACGGCCAGGGCGATCGCGAATTCATCCGGATGAATTCCAACTCGTACCTCGGCCTCACGCTCGATCCGGAGCTGGCGCGGGCGGAGGAGAGTGCAGCGCACGCGTTCGGCGTGGGCCCGGGAGCAGTACGCTTCATCAGCGGGACGTACCAGCCGCATGTCCGGCTGGAGACGGCGTTGGCCCAGTTCCACGCGCGGCCGGCGGCGATGGTGGCCGGCTCGGCGTACACGGCCGTCGCGGGCGTTCTCTTCAGCCTCTCCACGCCGGAGACCGCGCTGATCAGCGACGAGCTGAACCACAATTGCATCGTCAACGGCATGAAGCTGGCGCGCGCGAAGCTGCGCAAAGTCTATCCCCACCTGAATTTGCAGACTCTGCAGAGTCAGCTCGAGGAGTGCGCCGGCCAGTGCGACAGCGCGATCGTCATCACCGACGGCGTCTTCAGCATGCGCGGCGATCACGCGCCGGTCGACCGAATCCTGGAGCTGGTCGCCAGGTACGACGGCCGCTTCGCCCGCGGTGCGGTGCTGATCGTCGACGACTCGCACGGCGTCGGCGCGTTCGGCGCCACCGGCCGCGGAACCGAGGAGATCACCGGCGGACGGGCCGACGTTCTGGTCGGCACGCTGGGCAAGGCGATGGGCGTCAACGGCGGCTACATCTGCTCGGACGCGACGGTGATCCGTTATCTGCGCGAAAAAAATCCTTTCTATATCTACTCGAATCCGATCGCGCCGGGCGAAGCCGCAGCGGCGCTGGCCTCGCTCGAGCTGATCCGCGGCGGCGCGCGCCTGCTCTCGCATCTGCGCGAGATGACCAAACGCTTCCGCGACGGGATCAAGTCGCTCGGCTACGAGACCATCGACGGCCAGCACCCGGTGGTGCCGCTGCTGGTGCGCGACACCGATCGCACGCGCGCGCTGGTCGCATTCCTGCGCGAAAACGGCGTGCTCGCCACCGGCCTCAACTATCCGGTCGTGCCGAAAGGAGAACAGCTGATCCGCTTCCAGGTCTCGGCCGATCACACCGCCTCCGACATCGACGAAGTGCTCGCCGTCCTGGCGCGGTTCCGGAACCGGTGATGGCGCCGTACGCCCAGCGCGCGCTCCGCATCGGCACGGAGAATACGTTTCGTCTCGGACCGATGATCGCGCAGGCCGAGGCGCGCGGATTGCGGGTCATCCGCTGCAACATCGGCGAGCCGGATTTTCCTCTTCCCGATCACATCCGCGACGAGATCAAGCGCCAGCTCGACGCAGGCAATACGCACTATTGCGAGCCGCAGGGAGTGCTCTCGCTGCGGGACGCGGTGGCGCGGCACATGCGCGCGCAGGGGATCGACGCGGCGCCGGAACGGGTGGTGATCTTTCCCGGAGCGAAGGTGCCGATCGGATTCGCGCAGCAGACGTACGCGAATCCGGGCGACGAGATCATCTATCCGTCGCCGGGATTCCCCATCTACGAGTCATTCACCGGGTACATCGATGCCGTCCCGGTGCCGCTGTATCTGCGCGAAGAGCGAGGATTCGCTTTCACCGCCGAGGACCTGGCGCGGCTGATCACGCCGCGGACGCGGCTGATGTTCCTCAATTTCCCCTCGAATCCGACCGGCGGCGTGCCGTCCACGGGCGATCTGGCGGAGATTGCGGAAGTCCTGCGCACCAGGCTTCCGCCGGGCGCGCGCGTCTTCTCCGACGAGATCTACGAGGACATCGTCTTCGAGGTCGCACACCGGTCGATCGCCGCGCTGCCGGGCATGGCCGAGCGCACCATCGTCGTCTCCGGTGTCTCGAAGAGCTACGCCTGGACCGGCGGCCGCGTCGGGTGGGCGCTCTTGCCTACGGTCGAAGAAGCGCAGCTCTTCCGCAACCTGAACATCAACTATTTCTCGTGCGTCGCGGCCTATACGCAGGAGGCCGCGCGCGTCGCGCTCGATTCGCCGCTGCGCGCGGCGACGCTGCAGCGGATGGTGGATTCGTTCCGCGCGCGGCGCGACGTGGTCGTCGACGGCTTGAATCGCATCGAGGGCGTGCGCTGCGCGCTGCCGCCCGGCGCGTTCTACGTCTGGCCCAACGTCCGCGGCGTGTGCGAAAGACTGGGCGTCCTCGCCGCCCACGCCGCGCTGCCGGAGGACGAGCGGTCGCGGACTACGCCGGTCACGCTGCTGCAGATGTTTCTCCTCATGCGCCACGGCGTTGCCACTCTCGATCGCAAGTCCTTCGGCCGCATCGGCGCCGATCGCGAACAGTTTCTGCGTCTGTCCGTCGCCACCAGCCTGGCCGATCTGCGCGAGGCCGTGCAGCGCATCGCCCGCGCCTCGCAGGATGGCGCGGGCTTCGAATCCTTCCTTCGCGAGACCGCGGGCGCGCGGCCCTGGTGATCAGCCGAGCTCGGTTGGAGTCCACGACCGCTTGCGGCGCTCGATGCGATCGCCCGCGGACTCGCCCTCGTACGAGACGGAGACGGCCTCGCGCTGGAACGGCGACTGATCGTCGAAGATCAGCGTATTCACCGTTGCCCACGACCGCGCGCCTTCGCTGAGCACCGCGGCCGCGTAGACGCCGCAGCGCCTGCAGACGAGGAAGTCGGCGGTAGCGAGGCCCCAGCGGTATCGCGAGATCTCGCCGGGATCCCGGATCTCGATTCGCACGCGGCCCGCCGGATCGGCCGTGGTGCGCGCGCCGTGCCGCCGGCAAAACGTGCAATCGCAGGCGCGCAACGGCAGCGCGCGCGGATCGACGCTCGCGTCGAATCGGATCGCGATGTTGCCGCAATGGCATCGCCCCGTCATCGCTGCCCTCTCTACCGCGCCATGTGAAATACAGCCAGCGTGGGTCCACCTCTGTACCGCCCGCAGGTCGCCACGCTCGTCTCCGAGGCGCCCGACGGCGAACAGTGGCTGCACGAGATCAAGTACGGCGGGTACCGGATCGGCTGCCGCGTGGCGCGCGAGCGCGTGCAATTGATCAGCCGGAAGGGAATCGACTGGACGCGCGACTTTCCCGAGATCGCGGCGGCTGCGCGACGGCTGCCGGTCCGCAGCGCGCTGTTCGACGGCGAGATCGCGGTGCTGCTGCCGGACGGGCGGACCAGTTTCCAGGCGCTGCAGAATTCGCTCGCCGGCGATCGGCGCGGCGAGCTCGTCTACTTCGTCTTCGACCTGCTCGAGCTCGACGGACGCGACCTGTCGCAGGTGCCGCTGCGCGAGCGCAAGGGCGAGCTCTCAGGGATCGTGTCCGCTGCTGGCCAGGTGCGGCTTGCGCAGCACTGGATCGGCGACGGTGGCTCCGTGTTTCGCGAAGCCTGCCGGCTCGGCTTCGAAGGGATCGTCTCCAAGCGCCTCGATCAGCCGCACCACGCCGGCCGCACCACCAGCTGGGTCAAGACCAAGTGCGTGCGACAGCAGGAGTTCGTCATCGGCGGTTTCACCGAGCCGTCGCACGAGCCTGGCGAAGCCATCGGGTCTTTGCTGGTCGGCGTGAACGAGGGCGGAAAGCTGCGTTTCGCGGGCAAGGTCGGAACGGGCTTCACGCGCGCGCTCGCCCGGTCGCTGCGCGCGCGGCTCGAACCGCTGCGGACGCGCGAGTGTCCGTTCGCCGAACGGCCGCCGGGCTGGCTCGGCCGCAACGCGAGATGGGTGAGGCCGCGGCTGATCGCGGAGGTGATGTTCAGCGAATGGACCGAAGGCGGGAATCTCCGTCACCCGTCTTTCCGGGGGCTGCGCGAGGACAAGGCCCCGCACGAGGTCGGCCGCGAGCGGCCCGCGGTGCTCGGAATTTCGCTGAGCCATCCGGAGCGAGTGGTTTTTCCGGCGGAAGGGTTTTCCAAGCTCGATCTCGCTCGCTATCACGACCGCGTCGCCGAATGGGAAGTGCCGCACCTGCGCGGGCGGCCGCTGACGCTTCTGCGCTGCCCGGACGCCATCGGTGGCGATTGCTACTTCATGAAGCACTCCAAGGTCTGGGCGCCGGACGCGCTCCGGCGCGTTCGGATTCCGGAGAAGAAGAAACTGGGCGAGTACCTGATCGCCGACACGCCGGAGGCCCTGCTCGCCCTGGTGCAGATGGACGTGATCGAGATCCATACCTGGAACACCCGCGACGAAGCCGTCGAGAAGCCGGACCGGATCGTGATCGATCTCGATCCGGGGCCGGCGGTTTCCTGGATGCAGGTCGTGGAAGGCGCGCGGCTGTTGCGTGGCGCGCTGACCGCGCTGGGTCTCGCCAGTTTCGTCAAGACCACCGGCGGTCGAGGGATGCACGTCGTGGTGCCGCTGGCCCCCGAGCGTGACTGGACCGAGTGCCTCGCGTTCTCGCGCGATCTGGCGCGCGCCGTGGAGCGGCAGCATCGCGCCACGTACACCACGCAGTACGCGAAGGCCGGCCGGGAAAAGAAGATCCTCATCGACTACCTGCGCAATAAC
>VBLM01000217.1 GCA_005879095.1 Deltaproteobacteria bacterium | reverse complement strand
ACGCGGGCGGCCGGCGTCGCACCGAGTCCGAACCAAAGAAGATTCGCTTACTTTCCCTTGGTGGCGAGGGCGAGCAGGTACTGGGTCGGGTTGAAGTAGTTCTTCAGGAAGCCTTCGCCGTTGGACTTCTTGTACGAGATGTTCTGCCTGGTGCCGGACGGATAGGTCTCGAAGTGCAGCATCGAGTCCTGCACCATCCGCCCCACTTCCGCGATCGGCTGCCCCGGCTGCACTTTCACGCCCTTCTTCATCCCGTACTTCTTCAAAGACGCCGGATCGACCTCGCCGTAGTTGATCACCACGCCGCTGTCGTGCTGCACGATCAGGCACCACACCAGCGGATTCTCGTTCGGATAGAACGGGTACAGGTTCACCACCGTCCCGGCTTCGCAGGCGACGATGATGTCGTGGTGATCGCCGAAGACGTCGATGCCGGCGTGGTACCGGTCCGGATTGCCGTCCGCCGGCCGCCCGGCGAGGAAGTTGCGGCCGCTCGCGCTCTTGCCGACGCCGTAGCCGTGACCGTCGCTGCCGATGAAGCAGACCGCGCGCCCGTAGTGGCTCTTCGGGTTGCGCACCGGCCAGTAAAGCCCGGTCGCGGGCGCGAAGAGCGCGGCGCCGGTCGCCTTGGGATCGATCCCCGGGTCCGCCCACGCATCGGCCGCCGGCGGAACGTTCGCCCACTCGCCGCCAGAAATGACCGGCGGCTTGGCCGGATCGTCCGGCTTCGGGTCGTCGATCGGGTGCGGCTTGAGGCCCCCGTTCTTGTCCTCTTCGGTCGCCGGATACCACCGCGGCAGCGCCCACCAGAACCACATCGGCACCATGTCGTTGTGCGCGCCGACGTCGACGTGGTACCCGCCCGCCGCCGTCCACTCCTTGTGGTGCGCCGCCAGCCGCGCCGCCTTGATCTTGATGCTCACCCGCAGCGGCTTCTTGCCGCCGTTGTCGTAGAGCTTCTCGTCGACGTCCTGCGAGTCCTCGGCCGGCTCGGTCGCATTGCTCTCCTGGTCAGCGCCCAGCGCCTTCGAAAACGTCGTCTGCCCGGTGTAGGCCACCCACCCACCCGTGCCTTTGTGCATCGCGTAGATGGCGGTGGTGTCGTTCTTGGCCAGTCCGTCGGCGTACGCCTTCGCGTTGTTGTCGGTGATGCAGGTGTCGGTGATGCCGAACACCTTGAGCTTGTGGCCATCGAAGACACCGCCCTCCGCGGCGATCTTGTTCAAGCCCGCGCCGGGACTGCCGCCCGCGCCGCTGTGACCGACCAGCGACACGTTGTCGTGATCGATCTCCACGCTCTGCGACCGGACTGCCGCCTCGACCTCGGCGACGAACTTCGTGGTGTCGAACTTCTGCCACGGCCCGTCGGAGAATTCGGTCGGCGCGGCGATGATCAGCGGCGTCACCTTGCCGTCCTCGATCAGCTTGCCCGCCAGCTTGCCGACGTGGATCGCCTTCTCGTCGAGCGACGGATGCAGCTTGTGCGACTTCCCGTTGATGCCGTGCAGCACGATCACCAGAGGCCGCGGTCCGGCCATGAACGCGTGCGGATGCGCCCAGACTCGCGCCGTGTTGCCGGCGAACTGGAAATCGACGCCGATGTCGAAGAGCGGCCCGTGCCCTTCCGCGCCGCCGGTCGAGTGCTTGACCTCGGCCGGCTTGTCTCCGGAGGCTGCCGGCTTGTCGCCCGCGGCTTTCTTGGGCTCGTCGGCCGGCGCGTCCTCGTGGGTCTCGCCCTCATCGGTGACGACGACCAGCGGCTCTTTCAGGTCGGCAGCATGTACGTAAGTGTAGGAAACGCTCCCGCCGCCCTTCTCGATCAACGCCGCCAGATGTCCCCAAGGCGACGAGAGGTCCTTGCCGCCCCAGACGAGCTGCGTCCCCTTCGTCGGCCGGACCGGCTTGTCCTCCTTGCCGCCGCCCGCGAGCTGGACCTTGACGACCGAGTAATCGCCCTCGACCTCTCCGCAGATCGAATCAGCCATTGCTCGCTCCGCCCGCGTTGTCGTACCAGCGCGCAAACCCGAAACATCCCGACCCGTCGCGGTAGTTTTCGGCGAAAAGTCCCCAGCCGCGGGAGATGCCGAGGCCGAGCTTGTTGTTGCGAGTCAGGTCGTGCTCTTCGGTCCAGTGGTCCGGGCTGCTGCCGTCGGTGCCGTCGGCCTTCGAATAGATGACCACGCGCGCGGTGCCGTACTTCTGCCAGGCCATGCAGTTGGCCGAAAAGACGCGCGCGCCCACTGCCGCGATCTTGGTCACCTCGTAATCCTTGCCGTCGTATTCGAGCGTCTTCAGCTCGAGGAACGCCTTCAGCCGCGCCTCGAAGAGGTCCTCGTTCATCTCGACCCAGAGGCAGTCGTCCTTGGTCATCTTGTACCCGCCGGTCCTGGCCGGCCCGGCGTGCGGCTGCGGATGGTCGCCGCGGGCGAAGTCGCTCTGGTCGACGTAGACCGGCGTCTTGTAGCCTTTCAAAGTCACTTCGTACCGGACGTCGCCGACCAGCCAGTTGTGGCTGTACCAGCAGGCGTTGTCGCCCATCCGCACGTTGACCAGCGACTTCGCGTCGCCCCACTTGCCGACCGCATCGCCGACGCCGAGCCACTTCATCGCCCACGCCGGCGCGATGTACGCGTAGTTCTCGAAGATGCGCTTGCCGGCGTCGGTCCGGATGTGGCTGCTCTCGCCCTGGATCCAGGTGTTGGCGAAGACCGTCGAGTAGCTCAGCGCCGCCTTCGGATTGCCCTTGATGCCGGGCGCCGTTGGCTCACCTTTCACCGCATCGAGCTCGAGGACGCCGTCGTCCTTCTTGATCCGCATCTTCCCGTCGGGAAGCGAAGCGAACACGGCCGCCATCTGCGAGTTGCAGCAGTTGGTCGCGCCGCTCGCCACCCACTCGACGCCGAACGCATGCCAGACGCCATGCTGCCGGCCGTTGTGCTCGACGGTCGCGCCGGGCTTGATCTGCATCATCGAATCGAGCGCTGGCCACTCGGTGCCTGTCTTGGGCGCGAGCTTCGGGTACTTCTTGACCACGCCGTTCCACGAATAGATCGTACCGGAGCCGTCCTCCTTGAGCTCCCACTCGATCAACGCGCGCATCATCCGCATGCCGAACTTCACCGACAGTTTCTTGCCGGCCGCGTCGAAAACGAACGGCTTGTCGGCGGGCGGCGCCGGCTTGTCGCTCTTGGGCGCCTCGATCGGCTTCTTCGGCTCGGGCGGCTTCTCGTCGCCCTTGCCCTTGGGCGCGCCGGGCTGCACGTCGTCGCCCTTGGCCGGCTTGTCGTGATCGAGCGGGCGCGGCGCGCCCATGCCCTCCTTGTCTTCCCAGCCTTTCACCTTGCCGTCGGGCTGGAGCGCCTTGTCCACGCTGTCGCCCGCGCCGAGCTTGAACTTCCAGCTGCCTTCCCAGAGCTGCCAGGTCTCGGCCTTGTTCTCGTCGGTGCCGGGGTTGAGCGAGGCGCGCATCTCGATCACGCACTTGTGCCCACCCTCGTCGAGGAAGGCGGCATAGAGCGTGTCGTTCCAGTCGCCTGGCTTGGGCGAGATCATGCAGCGGTCGTGCAGGCTCTTGACGCCGACGAGATTGACCTTGCCCTTGCCGTCCTCCCACTTGCCCTTGGCGCGCTCGACGATCTTCTTCAGCGCGTCGTACTGCGCGGCGGGCGTGGGCGGCAGGAGCGCGCCGGTCAGCTTGGCGCCCGCGGGCGGCGGATCGCCGGGGTGCCCGGTGTGTGTGGTCTCGCTGCCGAGGTCGTCGACGTGCATCCAGCCGGCGAAGTGCTCCGGCACCTTCTCGATGGCGATCACCTGGACCGCGCTGTCCTTGCCTGCGTCCGGTACCGGCCCCAGGACGCGGCCGCCGCCGAGGTAGACCATCGGGTGCACCAGCGGGTCGTTGCCGTGGTCGCCGGTTCCGAACCAGGCCAGGTCGCCGGGACGGATCTCGTCGGGCACCTTGGTCTTGTCGGCGCTGACCACGTGCCAGAGCGCCGAGAGATGCTCGTGGTCGGTGGGCATCTCGTCGTCGGACTTGAACAGCTCGACCCGCCGCATGGCGAGCGAGATCAGATTGACGCCGTCGATGCCCTCCGACGGCTTCTTCGAGCCCGCCTTGTACGGGGCGCCGAGGAAGTTCATGCACGCCTGGATGAATTCGTCCCTCTTTCCGGGCGCTTTCGCTGCCGGCGCCTCCTTCGGGTCGGGCGCGGTCGGCAGCGGATCGCCCGGCTGCTTCACGGAAAGACACAGCCGTCCGCCATGCTTGCCGATGTGCACTCGCAGCGTGTGGTTGTCCACCATCACCGGAGCGGGAAGCGTGTCTCCACCCGCGGGCGGCTTCGGCGTGCTCGGCGCCGGATCGTCGGCCTTGGCCGTCTTGCCGCCGCCGCCGTCCTTCCAGTTCTCGAGCACGCCGTTGGGCGGATTGAAGCAGGCAGCCTCGGTCAGCCCCGCGTACTGGATCAGCTTCGGCCAGTCGAGATACGGGCCGATATCCACCTTCCGCGCCGGATCGATGTTGAGGTGCGTGCAGATGCCACGGTAGTTCGCCCTTATCTTCGAGTTCTTCTGATCGAACGGCTGGTACCGCTGCGGCTCGGGCAAGAGGATGCGCGGGATCTTGTGCTTGAAGCAGAGGGCCTTGAGCAGCCGTCCGAGGCCCACGTACTGCTTCTCGGTCAGCGACGCCCAGTACTTGGTGCGGACGCCCCAATCCTTCTCGACATAGACGTCCTTCTCGTCCACCGAGCAGTAGGTGTCCTTCCGCTCCGCGCCGTACTGCGAGACGAGGTTGTTGCCGTTCTTGTACAACTCGCCGATGCAATCGATCTCGATCCCGATCGAGCTGCCGTTCCACCACGTCGCGTGCCAGGCGGTGAACTCGGTGGGAACCAATAGATATGGCGTTCCGCAGCGGCCGAGCTGGATGTGCGCGCTGCAGGGATGTCCCGCGCCGCCCATCAGCCACGCCAGCTGCTGGCCGTAGCCCTCGGTCTGGTGCAGAACGATCGAGGTCCGCGGCTTGTCGTACGGCTCGCAATAGGTCGAGCGATCGACCCCCGTGCGCGAGCAGACGCGGATCTCCAGCGGCTCCTCGCCCGGCACCGGCCACTGCTCGGCCTTCCACGAGACGTCGCCGTCCTTGGTCAGCGCGAGCCGGTCCTGCCACTTCTTGTCGACTTTGCTCCAGAGCATGTCGCCTCTCTACCGGAACTCGAAAGTGGCCTGGGTCATCGCATCGAGGAGCGTCTTGCAGCGCCACTCGAACAGCGCGGCGTACTGGTCGCCGCCGCTGTTGATCTTGCCCACCTTGTAGAACTCGCCGTCGTTGGTCGTACCCATCGCGTCCTTCATCCCCGGCTTGCTGAAGAAAGACTTGAACGAGGCCAGGTAGACCTCCGGCTTGTTCTGGATGGCGTCCTCCATCTCGGCCATGGTCATCTCGTCCATGCCCCTGCCGCAGTACTGCTTGAGGAACTTGTTCATGTGCGCGTCGTAGTTGCCGCGGCCGGTGAGCTGGTTCAGGCCGTGCCCGCGGAACTTGTAGAAGTCGCATTCCCGGACCTTGTCGATGATGTCGTCGGCGCCGTCCGGCCAGACCGCGTTCTTGCCCTTCGCGTTCCAGGCCGCCTTCTGGTCCTCGGTGATGGCGCCCACGGCCAGGAGCTGATCGCCGGCCAGCTTGTTGCCGATGATGCCGTTGTAGCTGTCCTTGCGCGGGCCGGACTCGAACATGTACTTCGGTCAGTTCAGCTCGCCGATGGCCTTGAACTGCCCGCCCACCTCGTTGAGCATGATGCAGAGGATGGCGACGAACTCCCCGGCGCCCAACTCCTTCGCCCACAGCTGCTCGCAGTGGTCGAAGACTTTCTGGAAGTTCGCCTTGTTGATCTGCCCGGCCGGGAACTCGATGGGGTGGGCGCCGTCCTTGCCATAGACCAGCGTCGGGTGCTTGCCCTTGTGCAGCGGCTGGAAGTCCTTGTTGTACCAGTCGACGAAGTGCTTTCCGGCGACCATGATGTTGCCGCTCTTGACCTTGGTTCCCGGCTCGCCCGGCACGACCGGCGGGGCGTCGCCCATCAGTTCCTCGAAGCTGACGGTCTTCTTCAGCTTCAGCGGCACATCCGCCGGCACCGGCCCGAGCGGCGTGTTGACGTCGCAGAAGGCGAGCA
>VBLM01000216.1 GCA_005879095.1 Deltaproteobacteria bacterium | reverse complement strand
GCTCTTCGTACCCGATCACGAACAGGTGAGTGGAGACAAGGAACAGCCCCGCATACATCAGGAGCGCTGTCGAACGATAGAAGAGCGCGGCGCCCGACAACGCAAGCGCCGCGCCGAGGTACATCGGATTTCGCACGAACCGGTAGGGACCTTTGACGACGAGGCGCCGCGGCGGATCGAACGGGGCCGGCGTTCCCTTGCCGACGAAGACGAAGGTCAAGATGCACCAGGCCGCGAGCGCGGCCCCGCAGGCTGCGAAGACCATGCCGGCGATCTGGAGCGCGCCGATCTCCGGCCGGCTCACGCCCGAGCGCGAGAGCAGCGCACCCGGCAGGTAGATCAAAAGGAGGCCGATGAACAACGCCGACCAGGTGACGGCGCGCACCAGGACGAACATCCGGGCAATCTAGCGCTGTTTCAGCGGAGCCGCGAAGGACTACAGTGGGTCCATGGATTTCGTCGGGAAGGCGAAGCGGATCCGCATCTACCTGGCGGAGAACGACGTCATCGGGCACAAGCCCGCGCCGTATGCATTGCTCGACTGGTTGCGTCGCGAGGGAGCGGCGGGCGCGACGGTGATCCGGGCGACGGCGGGCCTCGGCAGCTCGGGCCACCTCAACCTCGACATCATGCCGGACATCACGGCGCACCTGCCGGTGATCGTCGAGTGGATCGACTCGCCGGATCGCGTCGAGCGGCTCTTGCCACAGCTCAAGCAGATGGTCGGCCGGGGACTGATCACCGCCGAGGACACCGAGATCCTGCTCTACAAGGCCCACGGCGTGCGGACCCTGCCGAACACGGTGACCGTCGAGCAGGTGATGTCGCGCGACGTGGTCTCCGTGGCGCCGCAGAGTCCGCTGCGCAAGGTCGTCGAGCTCGTCGAGGGCAAGGTCTACCGCGCGGTGCCGGTCGTCGAAGACGGGCGGCCGGTCGGAATGATCACCAACCTCGACCTGGTCGAGCGCGGCGGATTGCTGGTCCGCGTCGAGCTGCTCGGCAGCCTCTCCGATGCGGAACGCACCTCGGCCTTGAACCAGCTCGGCGGCAAGACAGCGCGCGAGGTGATGACGCCGAATCCGGTCACGGTCGTCGAGGGCGCGACGATCACCGCCGTCGCCGACGTGATGGCGCACAAGCGCCTCAAGCGGCTGCCGGTCGTCGACGCGGCCGGGAAGCTGGTGGGCATCGTCAGCCGACTCGATCTGTTGCGAACCGTCGCCGAGGCATTTCACAGCGGCCCGGAAGAGCCGCGGCCCGCGGGGCTGCGCGGCGATCTGCCGCTCTCGCGGGTGATGCGCAAGGACGTGCCGGTGGTGCATCCCGACACGCCGATCAACTAAATGCTGCAGGCGGTGGTCGCGACCCGGCTCAACCTCGAGCTTGTGGTTTATGCTGAGCGGCGCGTCGTCGGCATCGTCACCGACGAAGAGGTGCTGGATCGCGTGACGCCCGCGATGCGGACCGGCACGCTGAAATCGCTCATGCACCGGTTGCCGTTCGTCCACGTCGGCAAGGCCGAGCTGGAAGCGGAGCATCACGCGCGCGCGAGAAAAGCGGCGGACCTGATGCTGACCGAGGTGGCGATCGCGCGCGAGGATCAACTTCTGCGCGACGCGATCGCGCCGATGATGAGGTCGCCGCACAAGCTGGTGGCGGTCGTCGACAAGGACGGCCGCCTCACCGGCGCGCTCGATCGTGCCGACATCCTGCGCGGGCTCATCCAGGAGTGAGCCGCGCGGCCCTTTTGCTGCTTCTCGGCGCGTGTGTCCGGCAACCGATGGCGGCGCCGCGGGCGCAGACGCGCGACGTCGTCTTCACCGGGTACTCCCCGCTTTCCCGTACTGCGGAGATCGGCCGCCGCACGCTGACGCCGTTGACCTATCGCCTGGGAAAGATCGCGCTCGCTGCCTCGGGCAACGTCCTGCGCGAGCAGCAGATCGATCTGCCGAACGAGAAGTTTGCGCTCTACGTCCCCGCGACGCCTCCGCCCAAGGACGGTTTCGGCCTGCTCGTCTTCGTCTCGCCGGTGCCCGAGCCGGTCCGCCCGGTGCTTTGGCGGGAGGCGCTCGACCGCCACGATCTCATCCTCGTCAGCCCGGCCAACGCGGGCAACGACACGAGCGTCCTCGATCGGCGGCTGCCGCTCGCGCTGCTCGCCTACGAAAACGTCCGCGCCCTCCATCCGCTCGATCCGAAGCGCGTCTACGTCGGCGGTTTCTCGGGAGGCTCGCGGGTCGCGGAGGTTGCCGCACTCGCCTATCCCGATGTCTTCCGGGGCGCCCTGCTCGAGGCCGGCAGCGATCCGATCGGCGGCGAAGCGGGAATCTATCTGCCGCCGGCCGAGTTGTTCCGGCAGTTCCAGGCGACGAGGCTGGTCTACGTCACCGGCGAAAAGGACCAGGTCAACCTGCTCGACGATCAGGCGAGCCGCACCTCGATGAAGGACAACTGCGTCTTCGACATCGAAGTGCTGGTCGCGCGGCGGCTCGGCCACGATCTGCTCGACCCGGCCAACCTCGGCCGCGCGCTGGATGCGCTCGACAAACGCTCGCCGATCGATCCCGCCGAGCTGGAACGGTGCAATGCGCGCGTGCGGCGCGAGCTGGACGCGCGGCTCGCCGAGGTCGAAGCCGCCATCGCGCGCGGCGACCGCGACGGCGCGCTCGGGCTGCTGAGAGCGATCGACGGGCGCTACGGAGGTCTGGCAGCGCCGGCCATCCTCGACCTCGCCGTGCGGCTCAGGCCTTGATCATCTCGGCGTGAGCAGCAGACCGTGGGCGCGGACGGCGCCGACCTGCCCGTCGGTGCAGAGAATGCGGCCTTTGTCGTCGATGCCGAGCGCGGTTCGCAGCACCAGCGGCGACTGCGCGACCGAGTTC
>VBLM01000215.1 GCA_005879095.1 Deltaproteobacteria bacterium | reverse complement strand
AGCTGACCGTGCCCGGCTCCCGAAGCTCCGGCTCGATCTTCTTCGCCAGCTGCTTGCCAAGCTCGACGCCCCACTGGTCGAAGCTGTTGATGTTCCAGATGATTCCCTGGACGAAGATCTAGTGCTCGTACATCGCGACCAGCCGCCCGAGCGTAAACGGCGTGAGCTCGTCGAAGAGGATCGACGTCGTGGGCCGGTTCCCCTCGAACCGCCGGTGCGGCTCGGGCGCGTCGGGCAGGCCGTTCATCAAGGCCTCGGTCTGCGCGAAGAAGTTCGCCAGCAGCACGTCGTGATGCTCGTTCATCGGGTTGTGGCTGCGAACGGTGGCGATGAAGTCGCAGGGGATCAGCCGCGTCCCCTGGTGGATCAATTGATAGAACGCGTGCTGGCCGTTGGTTCCCGGCTCGCCCCAGACGATGGGGCCGGTGCTGTAGTCGACGCGCTGGCCGGAGCGGTCCACGCTCTTGCCGTTCGACTCCATGTCGCCCTGCTGGAAGTACGCCGGGAAGCGGTGGAGGTACTGGTCGTAGGGCAGGATGGCGTGCGTCTCCGCGCCGAAAAAGTTCGCGTACCAGACGCCCAGTAGCGCAAGTATGGTTGGTATATTCTCTTCCAAGCGCGCGGTGCGGAAGTGCTCGTCCATCTCGTGGGCGCCGGCCAGCATCTCCTCGAACCGGTCCATCCCGATCACGCAGGCGATCGAGAGCCCGATCGCGCTCCACATCGAGTACCGCCCGCCGACCCAGTCCCAGAAGCCGAACATGTTGGCGGTATCGATGCCGAACTTCGCCACCTCGGCGGCGTTGGTCGAGACCGCGACGAAGTGCTTCGGGACGGCTGCTTCCGGAAGACGCTGGAGCAGCCACGCCCGCGCCGAGCGCGCGTTCATCAGCGTCTCCTGCGTAGTGAACGTCTTCGAGGCAACGATGAACAGCGTCCGCGCCGGATCGAGCTCGCGCACCGCCTCCGCCAGGTGCGTCGAATCGACGTTGGAGACAAAGTGCGCCTTCAGCGACGACCAGTACGGCCGCAGCGCCTCGGTCGCCATCACCGGCCCCAGGTCGGAGCCGCCGATGCCGATGTTGACCACGTCGGTGATCCGCTCGCCGGTGTGGCCGCGCCACTCGCCGCTGCGCAGACGCTCGGTGAACGACCGCATCCGCGCCAGCACGCCGTTCACCTCGGGCATCACGTCCTTGCCGTCGACAAGCACCGGGCGATTCGATCGATTGCGCAGCGCGACGTGGAGGACCGCGCGCTTCTCGGTGACGTTGATCTTGTCGCCCGCGAACATCCGGTCCCGCCACTGTTGAACTTCTTGTTGTCGCGCCAGCGCATACAACAGCCGCAGCGTCTCCTCCGTAATCCGGTGTTTCGAGACATCGACCAGCAGATCGCCGAGGCGCAGCGTGAACTTCTCGAAGCGGGAAGGATCGCGCGCGAACAGGTCGCGCAGGTGCACGGCGCGCATCTGGTCGTGATGCCGCCGCAAGGCCGTCCAGGCAGGGCTGTCGGTGAGCATGCGCGTCTTCTACCGCGCCCATCTGACAAGCACATCCAGAGTCGCGCCGTCGGACGGGTAGTACACGCCGAAACCGTCGTTGTCCGGCACGCCTTCGGGCAGCACCTGCCAGACGAAGCCGAGCGAGGAAATCCGCGGCAGCCACCCGTCGTACTTCCGCGCTCGGGTCGCGTCGTCCGCCGCGAAGCCGTACTCACCGGCGCAGGCGACCCGTGAGCCGTCCGCGGCGATCCGCTGGTGGCCGTCGATCCACTCGAGCGCGTCGGCGTCCGCGTTCAGCCCGTAGCTGAGCGGGTACACGTGGTAGCTGAGCACGTCGAGCTGCGGAATGGCCGCGAGCGTCGAGAAGCTGGCCCCGTCGTTGCCGCTGACCGGGTACGAATTCGACAGGCTCCACAAGCCGGGGTGATCGTCGAAGCCTTCGCCGCCGTCGGCGATCAATTGAGACGCGCCCAGACTGCGCAAGTGCGCGGCGAATTCCGCGATCGCGTCGTGCATTCGCGGCGTCCCCTTGCACGTCGAGCAGCGGAATTCGTTCCCCAGCTCCCACGCCAGGATGGCCGGCTCGTCCCGGTAGCGAACGCCGGTGAGGGTGTTCACGCGCGCGAGCAGCATCGCCGCGTACGCCTTCCACCAACCCTTCATCTGCGCGTCGCCGAAGAAGTCGTCGTGCGACTTGCCGGCCCAGGCGGCGTATTGCGGCAGGCCGCCGTAGTAGCTCCAGTTGTCGGCCAGGGTGAGGATCACCCGCAGGCCTCGCGCCTTGGCCTCCGCCACCGACTGATCGAGCGCGATCAGGCCCTCTTCGCGAAAGACGCCCGGCGAAGGCTGGATCGAGGCCGCATCTGCGGAAGCCGCCCGCTCGTTGAACGCCCAGGTCCGGACCACGGGCATGCCGAGGCAGACCAGCACGTCGAGCGACTCGCGCGCCTTCTGCAACAGGTTGGCGTTGCCGAACTGCTGCGCGTTGGCGAGGTCGGACTGTAGATAATAGACGTTGGCGCCCCGGGCCCGGAACGGTGAGCCGCCCAGCGTGAGCGAGTTGCCGCTGCGGGTGACGAAGCCCGCCGGCGTCTGCACCGGCGAGCACGGAGCCAGCGCGGGTCCGCCCAACCCCGACGGCGGCGAGCGGCACCAGCGCCTGGACCCAGCCGTTCGCCGGGATCGCCGAGGCGCCGGCGAGGTACGGCGAGAGATCGATCGAGGGACTGAGCGTGCCCGAGGCCAGGGCCGCGACGCGCAGCTTCTGGCCGCCTCTGCCGCCGCCGTTGAGCCAGAAGGAGATGCGATCGTACCCGCTTACGTCGAAGCCGGTCGCGCTGTGGAAGTGGAGGCCCTGCCACGACTGCGGGGTGAAACGGACGCTGCGCCTGCCGGCGTGCACCGGCGCGCCCGACGCGAGCGTGTACGAGGCCGCCCACGACCAGTCTTCCCAGGGCGCGGTCATCGCGTCGCCGTAGACGTGCTCGTCGGGGTACGCGGGCAGCGCTTCGATCGACGCCACCTGGGAAGAGGAAGCGCTGTGGCCCGCGGCGTCCCAGACGGTCAGCGTGATCGTGTACCGGCCGGCCACGGCGAAGACCGCGTCCTGCACGCTGCCGTCGAGCGTGCGCCCGTCGCCGAGGTCGAACTGCGATCGGGTGACGCCGACGTCGTCGTTGGACGCGCGGGCGTCGAGATGGATCGAGAGCGGTGCCAGCCCGGCCAGCGGAGTGGCGGTGAAAGATGCACGCGGCGCCTGCGCGTCTCGGGCGGGCGCGGCGACCGCGATCGTCGTCTGCGCGCGATCGGCGTTGCCGGCGGCGTCGCGGACCGTGAGCGTGATCACGAACGATCCCGCCGAGGCAAACAGGTGATCGATGTCACTCCCCGATCCGGAAGAGCCGTCTCCGAAGTCCCACTCGAACGCAGCGACGCCTACATCGTCAGACGAGCTTCCTGCATCGAAGTGAATCGCGATGGGCGCGACGCCGCCGGCCGGTGTGATCGCGAACGCGGCGTGCGGCGGCACCGCGTCGTCGGCCGCCGTGACTTCGATCACTTTCTCCGCGCGCGACTGGTTCCCGGCCGCGTCGGTCGCGACCAGAACGGCAGGAAATGCGCCGCGAGTCGCGTAGACGTGATCGGCGATCGCGCCGCGCGCCGTTCGGCCGTCGCCGAAATCCCACAGAAATGTAGCCACGCCCACGTCGTCATGTGAGGACGTTCCGTCGAAGCGGACGTGCAGCGGCGCCGGGCCGGAAGCCGGGTACGCGACGAAGGCCGCGGCGGGAGCGGTGTGATCGCGCGAGCCTCCGCGCGCGCACGCGGCGAGCGTGATCGCGATCAAGGCGCTGGTGCGACAAGCCCGCATGCGCCGACTGTCTCATGACGCACACGCCCGCCGGCATCCGCTGAGTCGCGCCGCGGCCTTACGGCGTTTCCGGGACGCCGCATGAATGACCGCTTGCGAACACCGGGACGCCCGCCGTGCGAAGCAAAAATTCCTCAGCGGCGTCCGCGCCTTCCGCTTTCCGCGACCGCTGCCGCCCTGCGGCAGGGCCCCCGCTCTCGGGCAGCCCACTTGCCATTTTCCCCTCTGAAAACGGTCGAATCGCTCGCCTGGTGTGCCGGCGCGGGAACGTCGCGGGAACCTTTTCGCAACGTCCCGTCCTTGACGGTGGTCACATGATCGTGGAGTATCCGCGCCGTCGTAGGGCACCGACTGGAGATTTTTCGCAGAACGCGACGTGGCGCCGCACAGGACCAAAGGTGGATGGGCGTGGGTTTTTGGGGGACGGGCCGCGCTGCTTTTCAACCCGGAAGACGCTGGTTCACACCACAGGAGTTGACCATGCAATTGAAGTTACTGAAGTACGTATTCATCGCGTCGCTAGCGGCGTCCGGCATGGCCGTGGCGCAGACGACGCCTCCTCCGGCACAAAATCCGCCGACCACCGATCAGGCGCAGACCAACCCTGCCGCCACCCCCGAGCAGAACCCGGCGACGCCGGGCGAAGCAGCCCCCGTCGCGGGCGGCACCTCCGCCTCCACCAAGAAGAGCGCGACTGAAGAGATCATCGTCACCGGCACCCGCGTCCGCCGCAAGGACCTCAACACGCCGGCGCCGGTCACGGTGCTGAGCCGCGATCAGATCACGGCGTCCGGCCGCGTCTCGCTGGGCGAGTTCCTCCAGGCGCTGCCCGAACAGGGCAACACCGTGAACGCGCAGGTCAACAACGGCAACGACGGCTCCATCTACGTCTCGCTGCGCAGCCTCGGTTCCCAGCGGACCCTGGTGCTGGTCAACGGCCGCCGCATGGTTCCGGGCGGCACCGGCGCCAACTCCGCCGCCGACCTGTCGACGATTCCGGCCGCGGCCATCGAGCGCATCGAGGTGCTGAAGGACGGCGCCTCGGCGATCTACGGCTCGGACGCGATCTCGGGCGTGGTCAACGTCATCCTCCGCAAGCGGTTCAACGGCACCGAAGTCAGCGGCTACGCCGGCATTTCGCAGAAGGGCGACGGCCAGACCTACGACGTGCACGCCGTCAGCGGCACCGCCGGCGACCGCAGCAGCATCCTCATCTCGCTCGGATACCAGGAGCAGCGGCCCGTTTACGCCGCCGACCGAGACTTCTCGAAGACCACCTACAACTACGACTTCGACGCCGCGCCGGCGGGCCAGGCCACCGACTCCGGCACCGGCTGCTTCGCCGACCCGAACACCGAGGAGTGCGTTCCCAAGGCGCAGTCAGGCACCGGCAACTCGACGACGTTCCCCAACGGCCGCTTCTCGATCCCGGCTTCGGCCTGCGCAAACGCCGCCGCGGTCGGCTCACACCCGGCGCTGGCCGCAGTCTGCGCGGCGTCGGCGAACAAGGGCGGCGGCTTCATGGCCGATGCTCCGCGCGATCAGCCGGGCGTGGGGCCGGCAACCGGATACATCAAGTACCCGAGCGATCTCTACAACACCAACGCCGGACCGTCGGCGCTCAACTACCTCATCACGCCCGCCCGGCGCATCCAGGTCTTCTCCACCGGTGACGTGAACATGGGCAGCGCGGCACGGGCGTTCTTCGAGGCTTCCTACGTCAACCGCAGCTCGTCGCAGGTGCTGTCGCCGATGCCGCTGGTCAACAGCACCATCCCGACCCAGCCGGTGACGGTGAGCTCGGACAGCATCTACAACCCGTTCGAGGCAGGACCTCGACACCTTCCGCGTCGTGGCCGGCCTCGATGGCTCCCTCGGCGACTGGTCCGGACCGCTCTCGGGCTGGGCGTGGGACTTCGACTACAACCACGGCCGGACCTCCGGCAACCAATTGGAGACCGGACAGCTCCGCATGCCCAACGTCGCCAACGCGGTCGGTCCGAGCGCATGGCTCGACGCGTCGAACCACGTTCTCAATCCTGCGACGACCTCGGCCGCGACGCCCGGCGCCCGGGCGGCCTGCCTGCGCACTGCGGCGGGCGCGACGGGAAGCACGGTTTCGACCTCGAACATCATCCTCGGCTGCGTGCCGTTCGACGTGCTGCACGGCAGCTACCCGGGACAGATCGTCGCCAAGGACTACGTCTCGTACGACGGCACCGACTTTGGCACCAACCAGCAGGACATCTGGTCGGCGAACCTGAGCGGCGACCTCTTCAAGATCGCCTCCGAGCGCCCGGTCGGCCTCGCCTTCGGCGCGGACTACCGGCGTGAGTCGGCGAGCTTCCAGAACAACCCGATCAACTCGGGCGAGAGCTCGGGCAACAACTCGCTCTCCACCTACGGCGGGTACAACGTGAAGGAGCTGTACGGCGAGCTCGTGATCCCGCTGCTCGGCGGGATGCCGTTCGTCGAGGACCTCGAGCTGCAGGCCGCGGCCCGGTACGTGGACTACTCCACGTTCGGCAGCAACAGCACCTACAAGCTGGGCGCGCGGTTCAGCCCGTTCCGCGACCTGACCGTCCGCGCTGTACGGCGGCGCCGCCGACAACTATCCCGGCCTGCGCGATCCGTGCAAGGCGCCGACGGATGCCGGCATCAAGGCCCGCTGCATCGCGCACGGCGTCCCCACCGGCGCTTCCGGCGATAACTCGACGCAGATGCTCGAGAAGATCACCGCCTCGCCGACACTCGGGCCCGAGACGGCCAATACGTTCACCGCCGGCGTCGTCATCCAGCCGCGCATGGTGCGCAACCTGTCGATCACCCTGGACTACTACAACCTGAGCGTCGCCAAGAGCATCGCCACGCTCGGCGCCTCCTTCATCATGAGCCAGTGCTACGTGACCGGCACCGATCAGTCTCTGTGCCCGAACGTCATCCGCGACGCCAACGGCGTCGTCCAGCAGATCGACGACCCGCGCGCCAACACGGGCAACTACCACACCACCGGCATCGACTTCGCCATCCGGTATGCCCAGGCGGTCGAGGACTTCGGCCGCTTCAGCTTCATCCTCGACGGCACCTACTTGAATAGCTTCCGGTTCACCGACGTGGGCGGCACCGTCATCAACGGCGCCGGCAACTACGACCTCGGCGCGCTGCCGAAGTGGAAGACCAACGCGGGCATCTTCTGGACGCTGGGCCCGATCGGCGCCGGAGTCTCCGGCCGCTACTTCGGCGGGTTCAAGGAGTGCTTCGCCGGCGGCGACTTCCTCTGCAGCGAGGATGACTCGCAGCAGCACCGCGTCGTGTCGTTCCTCCCCATCGACCTGTTCGTCTCGTACACCTTGCGCGACTGGGTGGCGGGCACGACCTCGGCGGTGGTGGGCGTCCAGAACGTGGGCAACGTCGAGCCCCCGTATATCTCCTCGGGGTTCGCGGCGAACTCGGATCCGTCCTCCTACGACTACATCGGCCGGTTCGTCTACGCCCGGCTGACGCACACGTTCTAGGAAGCGGAGCAGATGTGAAGCGGGCGGGGCGCCATTCGTGGCCCCGCCCGTTTCATTTCAACTGACCGTTCTCGTTTTGGATCCTTTCGGGCCCTCGGGCGTTGACATCCGGCGGAGGCCGGACTAATTGTCCCGGCTTTCCGCCGCGCAAAGGGGCACATTTGTTCGACAACATCACCGCTCCCCGGGCCAAGCGTCGGGCGGGCACATCGATGATGGTCTCGGTCCTGCTCCACGGAGCGGTGATCGGCCTGGCGCTCTTCTTCGCCTACGTCAAGGCGCACCTGCCCAAGCACACCGAGGCCGCGGTCGCGGTGCAGTTCCGGCCGCCGCCACCCCCGCCTCCGCCGCCGCCACCTCCACCGGCCGGTCACAAGCCGAAGACGCCGCGGCCGCAGACGCCGAAGAAGGTGATCATTCCGCCCACCGCGGTGATCCAGCCCAAGGAGATCCCCAAGGTCGAGGAGAAGCCGCCCGAGCCGGTCGAGGAAGAGAGCGAGGACGAGGGCGTGGAGGGCGGCGTCGAGGGCGGCGTGGTCGGCGGAGTGGTGGGCGGGGTGGTCGGAGGGCAGATCGGCGGTACCGGCGTGGGAACCGGCCCCGTCGAGTTCAACGAGACCATGACTCCTCCACAAGTACTCTCCGGACCGAACCCCGAATACACCCCGCAGGCGCTGGAGAAAGAGGTCGAGGGCACCATGATCGTGAAGTGCGTGGTCTCGACCCAGGGCCAGGTGCGCAACTGCCGGGTCCTCAAGAGCCTGCCGTTCATGGACCGGGCGGTAATCGACGCGCTCGAGCGCAGGCGGTACTCGCCGGCGCTGCTGCACGGGCAGCCGATCGAGGTCGACTACACGTTCAAGATCAAGCTCACGCTCCCGCAGTAAGTGTCGCTGGAGGCGTCTCATGACAAGATTTGGAAGACTCGCAGCGCTGCTGCCGGTGGTGATCGGGTGTGCCGGGGCGTTGCAGGCCGTGAAGCGATCGCCGGGCAAGCTGGAGAACGGCGAGTTCAAGCCGGAGCGGCCGCCGACCGAAAAATACGGCCCCGACAAGACGCTGGCCTGTCCGGAAGCCGGCGCCAACGGCGCGCTCACCCAGGAGATCGACCAGCGCGGCCCCAAGGGGCAGAAGCCGCAGCCCGACGGCAGGCTGTGCGCGATGGCCGACACGCTCCTCGGCTGGAAGGAAAAGGAGCTTCCGCCGGAAGGGGTGCGGTCGTTCCTCTCCCGGCACTTCGGCCTTCCCGGGACCGTGCAGCGGATGCTGATGAGCGACCTCGAGAGCGAGGACGTACGGGTGATTGCGCAGGCAGTGGTCGATCCGGTGATCGGTTTCGCCGCCTCCGCGCAGCAGCCGCTCTACGGGATGATGACCGAACGGCTCAAGAAAAACCTGACGCACGTGGTGGTGGTCTTCTATGACCAGACCATCGACATCCAGCCGCTGCCAAAACGGCTGGCGCCGAACACGGCAGCGACACTGGAAGGGTCGGTGACCGGCGTCCTGTCGAAGCCGAAGGTGGAGGTCGTGGATCCGATCGGCGCGATGCAGAAGTCGCCGGAATCGACCGGCATGGCGTTCAAGGTGGATCTCAAGTGCGGCGATCACGCCGGCAAGATGCTGATCCAGGTGGTGGCCGACAAAGAAGGCACCGACACGCTCGTCACCAACTTCCCCGTCTGGTGCAATACCGCGCCGCCGGTCGCGGCCAAGGTGCCGGAGGCTGCCAAGGGGCCCGTCGACACCGGGCAGGCGGAGAAGCAGCTCCTCGACCTGGTCAACAGCGACCGCAAGGAGGCGGGGATCAAGGAGCTGAAGCCGCTGCCGGCGCTGTCGGACATCGCGCGCAACATCGCGCAGAAGCGCTCCGAGGGAAAAGGGATCACCTCGGCCGACCTGAACCAGGCGCTCAAGAGCGCGGAGATCGCGGCGCCGATGCTGCTGGAGAGCATGGCGCAGGGGTTCAGCATCGACGACGTGTACACGCGGTTTTCCGACAGTCCGAGCGATCGCTCGAACACCATGAACCCGGACGTCACCGACGTCGGCGTGGGCGTGGTGAAGGGCCCGGTGATCGCGGACAAGCCGACGTACATCGCGGCCGAGCTGTTCATCAAGCAGCGACCGCCGGTCGATGCAGAGGCGGTGAAGGCCAAGCTGTACCAGGCGATCGAGAAGAAGCGGGCGGACGCGCGGGTCGAGCCGGCGACGAAGGACAAGACGTTGGACCAGATCGCGCAGGCTTATGCGGAAGCCGCGGCGGCGAACGGCGGCAAGCCTTCGAAGGAGAAGGAGACCGAGATCATGGCGCCGCTCTACAAGGAGTCGATGACGGTGAGCCAGCTGGGCGGGTTCGTGCCCGACGGGACCATCGCGCTCGACGTCGCCGAGCAGCCGACGGTCGTGGGAAATTCGAAGCTGGTCGGCGTCGGGGTTGCGGTGGGGACTTCGCCGCAGTTCGGGAAGGGAGCGCCGTTCGTGATGGTGCTGATGGGGACCCGGCACCAGGGGGCAAAGGCCGCGGTCAGGGGGAAGAAGGCGGGAACGACCAAGAAGGCGCCGCCGCCGCCACCTCCTCCAAAGCGCCATTAAGAGCGTTCTAGGCACCCAGCACTTGTTCTCGTTCTCGTTCTTGTTTGTGCTCTTGTCCCAGTTCTCGAGCTAGAGCTGGAACACGAGCTCAAACAAGAACAAGAACCAGAACAAGACCTGGGTGCCTAGAACTTGCCAGGAATCCCGATCGATGACGGACACCTTATGCTCAAACGAACCGTTCTCGCCCTCGCCCTCCTCGCCTGTACCCATGCCGCGCCCGCCCCTCCGGCCTCTTCCGCAAGAACCTGGATCGAGCGCAGCAACCAGAACGCGCAGCTGCTGCTCGACGTACAGGCCCGCTTCATCCCCGAGCTGTCGGCGCGGCTCGGCGTCGCCGGCATCGACGACAAGATCTCGGACTTCGCGCCCGGCCACCGCGAGCGGTTGCGGCAGGCGACGAAGGACGCGCTGGCCGAGCTGGAGCGGCGCCAGGCGGGCGAATCGGATCCGCTGGTGGCGCAGGACCTGGCGATCCTGATCGATGCGGCGAAGCGGAACGTCAAAGGATCGGAGCTGAACGAGCGTCTGGTCGTGGCCTACTACGCCCTGCCCCGGCTCGTCTTCGGCAGCGTGCGCGGCCTGCTCGACGATCAGATCGCTCCGGCGCGGCGCCCGGCGGCGCTGGTGCGGGTGCGCAAGTACGCTGGCCTCGAGCCGGGCACGACGTCGATCGTGCAACTCGCCGAGGCCGAAACCCGCGAGGGATTCGCCAAGGGCCTGCTCGCGCCCAGCAAGCTCGAAGTGGAAAACGACCTCTCGACGTCGCAATTCCTCATCGACGGGATCGAGAAGCTGTTCCAGAAGTACGCGATCGCCGGCCACGAAGAGGCGGCCTCTGTCATCCGCAAACAGCTGGCGGACTATCTGGAGTTCGTCAAGGCCGAGGTGCTGCCCAAGGCGCGCGACGACTTCCGCCTGCCGCCCGAGCTGTACCAGTTCCAGCTCGAACAGGTGGGCGTCGACATTCCCGCTGCCGACCTCGCGCAGCGTGCGCACGCGGCGTTCGCGCAGATCCAGGGCGAGATGCAGTTCCGATTACCGCGAGGCCATCAAGCAGCTGAAGAAGGCGCAGATTCCCGATGACCAGGTGCTGGCGTTCTACGAAAAGCGGCTCGGGCAGATCGAGCAGATCATCCGCGAGCACAAGCTGGTCACGCTGCCGTCGCGGCCGGCGCGCATCCGGCTGGGAACGCCGGCGGAGAACGCGCAGCAGCCGGCGCCGCACATGAACCCGCCGCGGCTGCTCGGCAACACCGGCGAGCAGGGCGAGTTCGTGCTGCCGCTCAGCGTGCCCGGCAAGACCGAACAGAAGTACGACGACTTCAACTACGATGCCGCGGCCTGGACGCTGACCGCGCACGAGGCGCGCCCCGGACATGAGCTGCAGTTCTCGCGGATGGTCGAGAGCGGCGTCTCGGTGGCGCGGGCGGTGTTCGCCTTCAACAGCGTCAACGTCGAGGGCTGGGGACTCTACGCCGAGGCCATCACCCTTCCGTACATGCCCGACGAGGGCAAGCTGATCTCGCTCCAGCTCCGGCTGCAGCGGGCGGCGCGGGCGTTCCTCGATCCCGAGCTGCAGATGGGCAAGTGGACGCCGGAAGCGGCGCGCGAATTCCTGCAGCGCGAGGTCGGACTGTCGCCGGCCTTCGCGACCGAAGAGGTCGACCGCTTCACCTTCCGCGCGCCCGCCCAGGCCACGGCCTATTTCTACGGATATATCCGCCTGCTCGAGCTGCGCGAGGCCGCCGAGAAAGCACGGGGCTTCGACCAGCAGGCCTTTCACTGCCGCCGAATCTGTTGCGCAAGGCGGTCCTCGCCGGCTTGTAAGTGGCTCGCCGGCGAGAGGTCGGATAGGCTCGTCCTGCAATGAGGATGGCCGTCTTTTCAGTGCTTTTCGCGCTCTCCACGAGCGCGGTGGCGGAAACCCCCGGCAGCCTCACCGGCGTGGTGGTCGACGCCACGACGCAGGCGCCGATCGGGGACGTGCAGGTGACGGCGCGCAGTCCGTCGTTGATCGGCGAGCAGAGCGCCATCACCGACGCCGACGGCAACTTCGAGATGACGCTGTTGCCGGCGGGCACCTACGACCTCCTCGTCAAGCGCGACGGTTTCCAGTCGTTCGCGCCGGGCGGCCTGGTGCTCAAAGGCCACCGGGTCCGCATCCGGCTGGCGCTGATGCCGAACCCGGTCGCGCTGTCGCCGTCCGACACGGCCGTCGAGTTCAACGACACGATGACGGCGCCCGCGATGATCTCCGGACCCATCCCCGAGTACACGCAGGACGCGATCGACCGGGGTATCGAGGGCACCATGCAGGTCCGCTGCGTGGTGACGGTGGGCGGGCAGGTGCGCAACTGCAAGGTGCTGAAGGGGCTGCCGTACATGGACTCGCACGTTCACGATTCGGTTGAAGCTGCCGCAGTAACAGCGTGCGCGTGCGGTGCGGGTGCTGGTTGATGTGCCCGCGTCGTTCCCGTCCCCGTCCTCGTTTTTGAGCACCTGCTCGGGCACGCGCCCGTGCACGGCTTTCACCACACCGTGCATCGATTGATCGGGGCCATTGGACTCCCCGGTTGGCAAGAGAACGCCTTCGCGAAGTCGGGGTTGTCCGAAGCCGGGCCGTTCACCCGCCACTGCCCCGTCGAGTGCGGGTTCGTCAGCGCCTGCGTCCGCGCCGCCTCCGGCCGGTAGTTCGTGCACCACACTTGACCGAACGCGATGAACGCCTGCTGCTCGGGCGTAAAGCCGCCGACCTCCTGCGTCGGCCCGCGCGCGCGCAGCGCCGAGATCATCAGCTTGAGCCCGCCGATGTCGGCGATGTTCTCGCCCAGCGTCAGATGACCGTTGAGATGCACGTCGTCGACCGCGACGTAGCCGTCGTACTGCTTCGCGACGCACTCGGCCCGCTCGGTGAAGGCCTTGCTCACCTGCGGCGACCACCACTCGTGCAGATTGCCGTCGCCGTCGAACTTGCGGCCGCGGTCGCCGAAACCGTGGGTCAGCTCATGCCCCATCACCATTCCGAGTCCGCCGTAGTTCGACGGCAGCGGCGCTTCCGGCGAGAAGAACGGAAGCTGCATGATCCCCGCCGGAAAGACCATCTCGTTCAGCGACGAGTTGTAGTAGGCGTTCACCGTCGGCGGCGTCATCCGCCATTCGCTGCGGTCGACCGGCTTGCCGATCTTGGCCAGCTCGCGGGCGTTTTCGAACTCCGCCGCCGCGCGGACATTCGCTAGCAGCGACTCCCGCCCGATCTGCATCTTGCTGTAATCACGCCATTTTTCTGGGAAGGCCACCTTGTTGTCGATCTTGTGCAGCTTGTACAGCGACGCCTTCTTCGCCGGCTCGTCCATCCAGTCCAGCGTGCCGAGGTTGTTCTCGAACGCTTTCTCGATGTCCTGGATCATCTCGCGCGCTTTCCCCTTCGCCTGCTCGCCGCCGCTGGTGGTCGCGAAGGTGCGGCCGAGCGCCTCGCCGAGGGCGCGATCGGTCATCGTCACGCACCGCTTCCACCGCGGCAGGAGGACCTTGGCGCCGGTCAAGGCCTGGTTGAAGCGGAAGCGCTCGTCGACGAACTTCTTGCCCAGCGCGTCGGCGGCCGCCTCGATGGCGCGCCATTTCAGGTAGATGCGCAGATCGTCGAAGTCCTGCGTCACGCCGTCGAGCGCCTCGAAGAACGGCGGCACGGTCACGTTGAGCGCCTGCACTTCCGGCGTACCGACCGCGGTGAAGTAATCGTCCCAGGCGAAGCGCGGCGCCGCCCTGGTGAGGCCGGCGCGGTCGAGCCGGTGATAGACCTTGTTCGGATCGCGCCGCGAGACGCGGTCCATCGAGGCCTTGGCGAGCTCGGTCTCCAGCGCCATGATCCGCTTCGACCGATCCGGCAGCCCCGCCAGCGCGAGCATCCTGCCGACGTTGTCGACGTAGAGCGCGCGCAGCTCGACCGACTTCTTGTCCTCCTTGAAATAGTAGTCGCGGTCGGGCAGGCCCAGCCCCGACTGATCGACCGCGCCGATCACCTGCGTGGCGTCCTTGTAATCCTGCTGGGCGGTGTAGCCGAAGAACGGCTTGGCTCCATCGCGGTGGAGCTGCGCGACCTCGCGCGCCAGCGCCTTCGCGTCCCTGACCGCGTCGATGGCCGCGAGCTGTTCCTGCAGCGTCTTGAAGCTCGCCGTCTCGGCCTTCGGCTCGTCCATGCATTCGGCGTAGAAATCGCGCACCTTTTCCACGAACGGGTCGGCGGGGTCGGGCTCGCCGCGCACGTCCTTCTCGAGGATCTGCCGGAGGACGTCCTGGTTGCGCTCGAGGATCGCGGAGAAGGCGCGGCCCCACAGCGGCCGGTCCTCCGGGATCGGCGTGCGATCGAGCCACTTGCCGCAGACGAACCGGTAGAAGTCGTCGCACGGCTGCACCGCGCGGTCGATGATGGAAAGGTCGATGCCGGGCGGCGGAGGCGGCGAAGCCTGCCGTTCGGCGGATGGCGGCGTCACCGGGAGCGGCGCCGCGGGGACGGTCTGGGGCGTCGATCGGCACGACAGGACGAGGCACAACAGGGCGAGCTTGCGCATGGCGCGGCACTGTGCACGGTGGCGCCCGCGGCGTCCCGGTGTTAGTTGCCGTCTGCAAAGGAGCGAACCATGGCCAACGTCCTGACCGAGCGCGACGGATCGCTTGCGTTCGTCACGCTCAACCGGCCCGAGCGCCGCAACGCGTTGTCGCTCGAAACGCTGCAGGAGCTGATCGACGTCTTCCGGGGCATCGGAGAGGACCCTGCGGTGCGCGTCGCGGTCCTGCGCGCCAACGGTCCAGCTTTTTCGGCCGGTCACGACATCGGCGAGATGACCGGGCGCGACGACGCTTTCTACCGGCAGCTGTTCGAGGTCTGCACGCAGCTGATGGAGACGATCCAGTCGATTCCGCAGCCGGTGATCGCTTCCGTGCACGGCATGGCCACGGCTGCCGGATGCCA
>VBLM01000018.1 GCA_005879095.1 Deltaproteobacteria bacterium | reverse complement strand
CTCTCCGCCGCGCTGCAGGACTTCCGCGAGCCGCCGCGCTCCGGCCTCGATACCAGCTGCTGCGGCGCCGGCGGACTTCTCCCGCGCACGCTGCCCGACATCGCTGCGAATCTCGCCGACGAGCGAAAGGCCGAGCTGGGCGGGCCCTCCGTCACCTCGAGCCCGGCCTGCGCCGCCGCGCTGGGCGCAACTGAGATAGTCTCCATCCTCGCTCGTTGGCTCCAGGGGGCGCCTTCGTGAAGCCGTTCTTGGTCGTCAATCCGAAGTCGGCTGGAGGGGCCACCCAGCGCCACTTCGACATCATGCCCGCACGCCTTCACCGAGCGCCCGTTGCACGCGGCCGAGCTGACCCGGAAGGCGCTCGGCCAAGGGCACGATCTCGTCATCGCGGTCGGGGGTGACGGCACCATCAACGAAGTCGTCAACGGATTCTTCGAAGAGCCACGCCAGGGCGCGGAGTCGAAGCCTTTGAAGCCGGGGGCGGCCCTCGGCGTGCTGCCGCGCGGGACGGGCGGCGACCTGAGGCGGACCATCGGCCTCGACGCCGACGTCCAGCGCAGCGCGGCGCGGCTCAAGGGCGAGAAGGTGGCCATCGACGTCGGCCGGGTCGATTTCACCGACGACGACGGCAGGCCCGCCTCGCGCTATTTCATCAATGTCGCCGAGGTCGGCGTGGGCGCGAAGGTGGTCGACATCGCCAACGCGTCGTCGAAGGTGCTGGGCGGCAAGCTGACGTTCATGCTCGCCTCGGTGCGCGCGCTGGTCGGGTGGCGCGACCTCCCGATCCGGTTTTCGCTCGACGGCGGGCCGTTCGAGGAGACGTCGGTGACCACCTTCGCCATCGCCAACGGGCGGTACTTCGGCGGCGGGATGATGGTGGCCCCGGAGGCCAAGCTCTCCGACGGGCTCTTCCACGTCACCATCTGGCGCGGCTTCACGCTGGCCGACTTCGCCCTCAAGAGCGGCTCGATGTACGACGGGTCCCACATCAAGCTCAAAGGTACGCAAACCCGGACCGCCCGGACGGTGCGGCTGGAAGCGGCGGGGAGCGAGCCGATCGGCGTGGAGGTGGACGGCGAGCGCATCGGCCGGCTGCCGGCGACGTTCACCGTGCTGCCGGGCGCGCTGCACCTCGTCAGTTAGCTTGGTCGGAGGCGGGAAGGGGATTTATCCTTCGCGGACATGCTGCTCATCGCCCTGTTGCTCGCCGCCGACGTCGTTTCCCTCACGCAGGAATCGCAGGTCAAGGACCTGTGCGCCGCGCTACGCGAGCAGCCGTACGATTCCGAGCTCGATCCGGCGCAGGCCGCGGCCGCGGCCAAGGCCGCGCAGGCGAAGCGCGAGGAGGCCGCCGGCCGCTGGTACCGGCTGGAGGTGCCCTCCAAGGGATTCGTCTTCGGCCGCTATCAGGCGCAGGACAAGCAGCTCGAGCTCGACGGCGACCGGCCGCTGCACGCGGTGCAGAACACGCTCTCGCTCGATCTCGACGGCGTCGACGACGTGTCGTTTCATGCCACGCCGGGGCAGGTTTCGGCATGGAGCAAGGAGAAGAAGGCCGGCACTTTGAGGCTCGTCGTGGTGTGGAAGCCGTCCGGCGAGCGTTGCGCGGGGAGCGCGGCGGCCGAGGCGTGGCGGGTGGCGGGCAAGGCGCGGTCGTGGGAGCTGGTGGGTGCGCAGGGGACGGTCGCGGCTGCGGATGCGGAGGGCGAGCCGGTGGGAGTCACGCCGAAAGAGGTGAAGATCGAGAAAGTGACGGTCGAGTCCGACGAAGGGCCGCGTCCGGATGACGGCCGGCGCCGGCTCGCCGGTGCGCAGCGCGAGCTGGAGAAATGCGCGGCGGCCGCGCAGCGCGCCGGCAGCCTGCTGGTTACGTTTTCGGTGCAGGGCGGGCGCGTGCGGGACCCTCAAGTCATCATGGATTCGCTGCGGGACGAGAAGGTCGCCGGCTGCGTCGCTAGGGCGGTGGCGGGCGCCGAAGTCGGCGGCAGCGGCCACGGCACCGCCGCGATCTCACTCGAGTAGGCGTTCAGTGGGCATCGGCCCAGGTGGCGCCTTCGCCGAGCTCGACCTCGAGCGGCACGACGAGATCGGCTGCTCCGCGTATCTGCGCCACGACAATCGGGCCGACCGTCGAGACTTCATCCGGCGGAGCTTCGAGGACGAGCTCGTCGTGAACTTGGAGGAGCATCCGCGCCCGGTACTTCCCTTTGAGCGCCTGGTCGACGTTGAGCATCGCGCGTTTCACCAGATCGGCCGCGGTGCCCTGGATGGGCGTGTTGACCGCGGTCCGCTCGGCGGCGTTGCGCGCGGTCGGGTTCTTGCTGTTGATGTCGGGCAGGTACCGGCGCCGGCCGAAGAGCGTCTTCACCATGCCGCTCGAGCGCGCGGAAGCGATGGTGTCGTCGAGCCACTGCTTCACTTTCGCGTAGCGCCCGAAATAGCGCTCGATGATGGCTGCCGCTTCCGACGTCTCCAGCCCCAGCCGGTGCGCGAGCCCGAACGCCGAGAGGCCGTACGCGATGCCGTAGTTGATCATCTTGGCGATGTCGCGCTGCTGCCGCGTGACTTCGGAGGGCGGCAGCCCGAACGTCTCGCCCGCGGTGCGCGCGTGCAGGTCCTCACCCGACTCGAAGCTCGCCCGCAGCACCGGGTCCTGCGTGATGTGCGCCAGCACGCGCAGCTCGATCTGCGAATAGTCGGCGCTGAGCAGCCGCCAGCCGGGCTGCGGAATGAAGGCCTCGCGGATCTTCGCCCCGATCGGCGTGCGGATGGGAATGTTCTGTAAATTCGGGTTGATCGAGCTCAGCCGGCCGGTCGCCGCGACGGCCTGATCGAACGTCGTGTGCAGCCGGCCGTCCTTGCCGAGCGACGCGGGCAGTGCGTCGAGATACGTGTTCTTGAGCTTGGTCAGCTGCCGGTGCTCGAGGATTTTCGCCGGCAGCGGGTGCTGCTCCGCCAGCTCTTCGAGCACTTCCTGATCGGTCGACGGCCCCGTCTTGCCGCGCTTGAGAACGGGCAGCCCGAGGCGCTTGTAGAGCACGTCGCCGAGCTGCTGCGTCGAGGCGGGAAGGAACTCGCCGCCCGCCAGCTGGAAAATCTCCTGCAAGAGCGCGTCGATCTGTTTGCCGACCTCGTCGCCGAGCTTGCGCAGCCGCTCGACGTCGAGGTTGATTCCCGCCAGCTCGACGTCCGCCAGCACTTTGACGAGCGGCAGCTCGAGCCCGTCGTAGAGCTTCCACAGCTCGGGATCATTGCGCATGTCCTCGCCGAGCGCGTCGGCGAGGCGGCGGGCGCCCTCGACGAGCGCGCAGGCGGCGGCGCTGACCTCGTCGACCGGGACTTCAGCCAGCGGCGTCGCTTTCTTGCCCTTGCCGGAGCGCTCGCAGAGGTCCTTCAGCGCGGGCAGCTCGCAGGAGATGCGCTCGCGCGCAGTCTGCGCCAGCGAGTGGTCGCGGCCGGTCGGGTCGAGCAGGTAGCTGGCGAGGCGCGCGTCGACCTCGAGCCCTTTGAGGTCCACGCCGACGCGGCGCCAGGCGATGAGATCGCGCTTGAGATCGTGGCCGCTCTTTTTCAAGGCTTCGTCTTCGAGCAGCGGCTCGAGCAGCGCGATGGCTTTCTTGCCGTCGAGGCCAGCGGGCGCGAAGAGCACGTTCGACGAGCGGTGGCCGAGCGGGACGTAGACCGATTCGTCGGGCAGTGAAATCGCGAGGCCGAGCAGGTCGTCGCGCAGCGGCTCGTCCTCGCTGGTCAACGTCAGGATGCCGAATCGGCCGGCTTTTTGGGCCCGTTTCACCAGATCTTCGACGGCGGCGAGATCGGTCGCCATCGACCGCGCGCCCGAGGGCGGCGTCGGCGCGGGGCGTGGAAGGTCCTTCACCAGGCGGACGAATTCCAGCTCGGTGAAGAGCTGCCGCGCTTTCGGCTCGTCGATCGACTTGCGCTCGAGGTCCTCGAGCTGCACCGGCAGCGCCAGGTCGTCGTAGAGGGCGATCAGCTTGCGGCCGCGGCGGACCTTTTCGATGCTGGCGAGGAGATTTTCGCGCAGTTTTGGCTTTTTTATACTTGCTGCATTTTCGAGGACTTTGTCGAGCGAGCCGTACTCTTTGAGGAGGCCCGCCGCGGTCTTCTCGCCGACGCCGGGCACGCCGGGGATGTTGTCGATCTTGTCGCCGGTGAGCGCGAGCAGGTCGGGTAGAGAAGTCGGCGGGACGCCCCACTTTTCCTCGACTTCCGCCGGGCCGTACCACTTCTCGTACATCGAGTCGTAGCTCTTGAGACTGCCGTCGACCAGCTGCATCAGGTCCTTGTCGCCGGTGACGATGACCACGTCCCAGCCGACCGCGCGCGCCCGTTTCGCCAGCGTGGCGATGACGTCGTCGGCCTCGTAGCCGGGGAAGCCGATGGCCGGCACGCGCATGACTTCGAGCACCCGCCGGACGAGCGGGAACTGCGGCATCAGATCATCGGGGGGCGCGCCGCGAGTCGCTTTATACTCGCTATAAATTTCGACCCGCTTGGCCTTGGCTTCTTCGTCGAAGGCGACCGCGAGGTGGGTCGGGCTGCCCTCGCGGATGGCGCGCAGCAGCATGGTGGTGAAGCCATAGACGGCGTTGGTCGGCACGCCCTGGCGGGTCGAGAGGTGGGGGAGGGCGTGATACGCGCGGAAGATGGCGTGCGAGCCGTCGACGAGCCACAGCGAAGGCATGGGACGCGGGTTCTAACACACCGCGCGATGTCGTAAGATCGACAGATGGGCCGACTGGACGGAAAGATCAGCCTCGTGCTCGGGGGCGCCGGTCCCTTCGCGGTCGCAGTGCGTTGACATGCGGTGAACATGCGACCATGTTCTAAGCATGGCCAAGATGATTCAAATCCGCAACGTTCCCGAGGAGGTCCATCGCAAGCTGAAGGTCCGCGCGGCGAAAGAAGGCGTTACGCTTTCCGAGCTCCTGGCCCGTGAGGCGCGCCGGCTCGCCGAGCAACCCAGCCTCGAAGAGCTGCGCGAGCGGCTGCTCTCACGGGCCCGTGTCGAGCTGAGCATCGCTCCCGCCGCGCTCATCCGCCGCGAGCGCGACCGCCGATGATCGTTCCGGACGCTTCAGCGGTGCTGGAATTGCTTCTCGGTACCGTTGCCGCTGACGACATTGCCGCGCGCTTGCTCGATCCGGCCGAGACGCTCCACGTGCCCCATCTCCTCGATGTCGAGGTCACGCAGGCGCTGCGTCGCTACGCGCAGTCGGGCGATCTTGCGCCGCTCCAGGCTGAGCGCGCTCTCGCTGACCTGCTCGATCTTCCCCTGCACCGGCATGCACATGACGTCCTGCTGCCGCGGGCCTGGGAGCTGCGGCGCTCGATCACCGCCTACGACGCGATGTACGTCGCTCTTGCCGAAGGGCTCGATGCCGCGCTGATCACCCGCGATCGCCGCCTTGCACGCGCGCACGGCCACCGGGCCCGAATCGAGCTGCACTAATTCGGGGACACAATACGTATTCTACGGTACGCGAGCCTCCATCGCGAGGGACACACGTGCGCGCGGCGCGCGGCCAGAAGGTCCCTCGGACGTACCGGCAAATACGTATTGTGTCCCCGAATTAATTACCGGCAGTGTGCGAGGCCCTTTTGGGCGGCTTCGTGGGCCGGGGAGGGCGGGTCGGCGCGGGTGATATGGGCCGCGATGCCCAGTTGATCGCAGGAAGGGCTGCTTCCGAGAATGTTTTCAGCCACTTTCTCGAGACGGGCGAGCTGGTCGAGCAAGTGCGGGTCGCGCGGGTTCACAGCGAGGCCCTTCACCCACTCGTCGTACGCGCTGGCGTACTGCATACGCTGGAACCGCTCGTCGCCGGCCTTTCCGTGCGCACGCGACAGGGCGGACCGCATCTGCCGGCCAAAAAAGCTCTCCGCGCCCGCCGGCATCAGCGCGGCGTCGGCCTGGAGCGCCTGGCCCCACAGCTGATCGGCGCGGTCGAGCGCGCCGCCCAGCATCGCCGTCTGCCCTTCGCGGAAGCGGCCGTCGACGACCTTGATCCGCTCGATCGCCTCGGCAGCGCCCGGCTTCCGTCCGGCCGAGAGTGCCCGCACCGCACTCGAGACGTCGCCGCGCGCGTACTGCGCGATCGCGCCGCGCACCGACGGGTCGAGATACAGCGCCGCCAGCGCCTTCTCGTCGACGGCCGTCTCGGAACCGACGCCTTCGTCGCGGAAAAGCGGCGCCAGCGAGGGCGGGCACGACCAGGGGACCCGCCGCGGCAGCTTTTTCTCCGCCGCCCGCAAGGCCTT
>VBLM01000214.1 GCA_005879095.1 Deltaproteobacteria bacterium | reverse complement strand
GGACTCCGAAGCGCCGCGCGGCGTCGCGCCGCATCCCGATGGCGTAGTTGTCCTCGAAGCCGATCGGCGGCCCCATCCGTAGCCCGAGCCGCGCCAGCGCCGCGGGCAGATCGGTCTCGCCGGGCAAGAGCTCCTGCGACAACGTCCCGGTGTATTCAGGATAGACGTCGATCTGGCCGGCGCGCAGCGCTTCCCAGAGGACTCGCGTGCCCCCGAGCTCGCGCCGGTGCGAGGCGGCGGTGCCCGCCGACTGCAGCGCCTGAGTCGCGATCTCGCCGAGCACCACGGACTCGGTGAATTGCTTCGATCCGACCACGATGGCGAGAAGCAGCGCGATCACAGCGCGGGGCGGTGCGCGCGCACGAAGGAGGCGACGAACTCGTCGGCGGGAGCTCGCGAAAGGTCGCCCGCGGGTCCCTGCTGGACGATGGTGCCGGCACGCAGCAGGACCAACCGGTCGGCGAAGAACGCCGCTTCGGCGAGATCGTGCGTGACCAGCACGACCGTCTTGCGCAGCCGCGCGAAGACCTCGCGCAGGTCCTGCTGCAACTCGAAGCGCGTCATCGGATCAAGCGCGCCGAGCGGCTCGTCGAGCAGCAGCACGGCAGGGTCGAGCATCAACGCACGCATCAGGCTCACGCGCTGCGCCTGGCCGCCCGAGAGCTGCGAGGGAAAGCGGCGCAGCGCATCGCGGGGAAGCCGGACGATGCTCGCGAGCTCTTCGATGCGCGCGTCGACGCGGCGCGGCTCCCAGCGCAGCCAGCGCGCCACCAGCGCGACGTTGCTCTCCGCATCGAGGTGCGGAAAGAGCCCGCCGCCCTGCACGACGTAGCCGATCTGCCGCCGAATCTGTGGCAGGTCCGCGTCGCGCAACGATGCGCCGCGAAATCGCACCTCGCCTGCGCCGGGCGAGAGCAGGCCGTTGAAGAGCCGCAGCAGCGTGGACTTGCCGGCGCCGCTCGGCCCGATCAGCGCGGTGGTGCTGCCTTCCTCGATGGCGAGATCGACGGGGCCGACCGCGATCGCGCCGCCGAACCGGCGCACGGCGGCGCGCGCCTCGAGGACCGGTGCCATCGCGATACCCTACACTGACGGGCTCGAGACGTTCTATGGGCCCGGACTGAGGCCGCTCAGGTAATGGTCCAGGTTCGTGTAGTTGTCGCCGAAGCTGAACGCGCCGGGATTCAGGACGGTGCCGAGCCCGAGTTGGCCTGCCCAGTACGATTCCCACACGTCCGGCAGGCCGTTGTTGTTGGTGTCGGCGCAGGGAGTGCCCGCCGCCAACGCCGGCCAGCCGCCGAGGTCGGCCTGGCTCTGCGGAGAATTCGCGAGCGACGAGTAGTCGTAGTTGCCGTAGAGATTGGTGCCGTTCGCGACCGCGTTGACGATTCGCTTGTCGACGGGATCGCGGGCGTCGATCCACTTGCCGCTGCAGTCCAGGGCGCGCGATGCGCCGGCCCCGTCGTACGGAGCCGACCGCGACGTGTTGAGCAGCGTCGAGCCCAAAGTCGAGGCGGGATCCGGGGTGATCGGAACGTACCCCGCTGGAGTCGGGATCGCCGAGCTGCGCTGGTAGCTCGTCGCGAGCGGGCTCGAGGCTTCGTCGGCGCTCTCGTTCAGCGCCAGCGCGGTCATCGACCAGTTGGACGTGCCGGTCGGGTCGCTCGGTCCGACGTTGCCGCTCAGGTAGAACGACGGCGCGACGGATGTGTCGTTGCCGGAGTTCTCGGTCCACGCCTGGATCTCGTGCGTGGGCGCCGGCACCCCCGAGCGCGTCTTGAAGAAGTTGTTGATGAAATCGCGCAGGCCCTTGCTGCGCATCGGGTAGTACGTCCAGGCGTAGACGAAATCGTTGACCAGCCGGGCCGACTTCACCGTCAAGAGGGGCATCCGGTGGCTGGTGCCGGCGAAGAGATCGTGGTGGAGGTCGAGATCGATCATGCCGTCGGGCGCGGTCGGGCCCTGGCCCGAGTATCCGCTGAAGTTGGCGCCTACCACCTGGCCCGCGCCGGCGAGGGCCTCGCCGACGATCGAGCTGGAGACGGTGATCGCCCGCGGTTGGCTGGTGGCGGCGTTCGCGCCGAGGACGATCATCGCGTCATAGTCGGACCACTCCGCCGAGACGTGATCGAAGACGATGTCGTGCGGGTCTGCGCTCGCGTTGGCGAGCACCTCGACGCTCGCGCCGCAGCTCCACGGATTCTGGTTGCAGATGTCGCCGGCGAAGTATCCGCGCCGGACGCGCAGGTACTGGACGACCACGTCGTGGGTGGTGACGAGCAGCGCGGGGTCGCCGGCCGAATTCGGTCCGGCCAGCTGGATGCCGCCGCCCGGCGCGGTCTGACCCGCGATGGTGATGTAGGGGTTTCCGACGCTGAGCGAGCTGGCGAGCGTGATCGTCCCGCCGGTGCGGAAGACGCAGGTGCGAGAACCGCTCGCCTGGACGCAGGCGCGAAGCGATCCCGCCCCGGAATCGGCGGTGTTGGTGACGAGGTAGACCGTGCCGCCCCGGCCGCCGGCGGATTGCGCGCCTCCGCCCATCGCGCCGGGGAACGCCCGCGCCGGGCCGCTGAAACCGGGCGGCGGCGGCGGCGGGGGTGGCGGTGGCGGGGGCGGGGGCGGGGCGGCGGTGGTCGAGAAGACGATGTCCACCCAGTAGTTGCTGTCCTGGTTGACGGACGTGGGGAACGCGCTGGCGCCGAGCGTGAAGACTCCGTTTCCTCCCACCGCCGAGCTGGCCGGCGCATGGAGGACGCCATTGTCGAAACCTGCGCTGGTGAAGTAGTTCAAGTCGCCGCCGTAGTGGCCGGTGTCGGTATGGTACGAGACGACGTAGAGCGTGTTCGCGCTGATCGAGACCGGCGAGGCGAACGATGCGCTCTGCCACCCCGACGCGGTCTCGCCGCTGAAGGTCGTGCTGGCGAGGAGCGTGCCGCCGCTGGTCCACAGGCATCCGGTGTGGGCGCCGGTATTGTTCGGGTCCTTGTAGAAGCGGACGCCCGTGATCGAGCCGGTCACGTCGGATTTGAACTTCAGGCCGAGCTCGATCGATTGCACCGCCTGCGCCATGTTGCCGGGCTGGGCGTTGTCGAAAATGGTCGAAGGAGTCGCCGCGGTGCCGGTGACCGTGATGTTCACGACTGCCGTCGTGCTTCCGCCGGAGTTCGTCGCCTTGACAGTGAAGTCGGTGGCGGAGGCGGGGGCGCCAGGCGTCCCGGAGATGACGCCCGTCGTCGTCGATAGATTGAGTCCCGAAGGAAGAGCCGGAGACACCGAGTACGAGACCACCGCGCCGCCTCGGCTGGAGGGGACGTCGTTGGCGATCGCCGTCCCCACCGCATACACCGCCGGATTCGTCGAATACGTGAGCGACGACGGCGGCACGTCGTTGACGGTGATGTCCAGGGCGGCAGTGGTGCTGCCGCCGGCGTTGCTCGCGGTCACCGTCCAGGTCGCTCGGGCCGCGACCGCGGTCGGTGTCCCCGAGATGACGCCCGTGGCGGAATTGAGGCTCAGTCCAGGCGGGAGCGGCGGAGAAACCGAGTATGCGCTGACGCTGCCGCCCGACGAGCTGGGAACGTTGTTCGCGATCGCGCTCCCTTTCACGTAGACGGCAGGGTTTTGCGAGTAAGTAAGCGCGGAAGGAGCAGTCGTCCCGGACGAGAAGACCACGTCGACCCAGTAGTTGCTGTTCTGGTTGACGGAAGTCGGGAAGCCGGTGGGCCCGATGAAGAAGACGCCGTTGCCTCCCGCTCCCGGACCGGACAGCGCATGGAGCGGGCCGCTGTCGATGCCGTAGGTGTTGAAGTATCCCGCGTCACCCGCGTAGTGGCCGGTGTCGGTGTGGTACGAGATCACGTAGATCGTCCCGGCGGTGATCGCGACCGGAGCGGGGAAGTCGGCATTCTGCCAGCCCGAAGCGGTCTCGTTCACGAACGTCGTCTTGGCGAGCGCGGTTCCCGTCCTGCTCCAGAGGGTGCCGCTGTGCGCGCCGGTGTTGGCGAGGTCCTTGTAGAACCTGACGCCCTTGACGAACCCGTCCACGTCCGCTTCGAACTTGAGACCGAGCTCGATCGATTGCGTCGCCTGCGCCATCTTCGACGGCCGGGCGGAGTTGCAGAAGAGGGTGAAGGTCCCACCCGAGCCCGACAGCGAAGACGGCCCGCACTGCGTCTGGAGCTCGACCTGGGCGCCGCCGGGAGCGCGGCAGCCCGACAGAACGATCAAACCGGTTGCGAGAAGTTTGGCGTAGGTCATGGGTCTCCTCCTGCTGCGAGCGTGAACTCGAGCCTTCAGAGCCAAACCCCCGCCGTTCCAGGAACGCAGTTGCGAATCACCGAACCGCGAGTCGCGTTCGGGTCGCCATGGGGATAGCTTCAACGGGGCCGCGCCTCGGCGCAACCCGACCCCGGATTACATCCGCCGTCGCATGGAGGCGGTTGGTTACCTGTGACCGCTGGAAAATTCCAGGATCAGGAGACTTCCTTGATCTGGCTCGCTTCTGGCGCCGGCGCACTGGTCTGAATCAGGGCCGAAGCGGTCGCCGCCGGCTTGACGGCGCAGGCTGAGGAGGCCCGCCTCTTCAGCGGCACTACGATGAGCAGCTCCGTTCCTCCCTGCGGCCGCGAGAGGATCTGCAGCCTCCCGCCCAGCGCCAGCGCGCGATCGCGGATTCCGATCAGGCCCAGGCCCCTCTCCCGTCTCCAGAGAACGGCCGGATCGAATCCCACTCCATCGTCCCGGACCAGGCAGGTCAACCGGGTCAGCTCGCGACGGAGGTCGACGGTCACGTTGTTCGCGCGGGAATGCCTGGCCACGTTGGCCAGCGCCTCCTGCACGATCCGGTACAGACCGGTCTCGACGTCCGCTCCGAGCCGGCCGTCGAGCGAGCACTCGAAATGGACCCGGATCCCGGTGCTTGTCGAGACGCGTTCGGTGAGGAACTGGAGCGCCGGCACCAGGCCGAGATCGTCGAGAATCGTCGGCCGCAGGTCGTGGGAGAGCTGCCGCAGCTCCTGCTCGGCGCGGTTGAGGATCGCTTCGACCTCGGCGAGGCGCTGCCGCACGGTCGGACTGGCGGCGTCGGCGGCTGCCGAGATCGCCAGGCGGGCCGCGTAGAGCAGCTGCCCGGCCTCGTCGTGGACCGCAAGGGCGATCCGCTGGATCTCACGCTCCATCTTTTCGTTGAGCGCCCGCAGGGCCGGGACTGCCTCGCGGGATCGGCGATGGGCCAGCTCGTACTGCGAGAGGACCTCGGCGAGGAACTCCGCCGCCCGGCGAAGCCCTTCCTTGAATGGAAGCGAGCCGGAGAGGCGGACGAGGATCCGGCCCAGGCACTCGTGGTGGATGATCGCGGTCTTGAGAACGCCGATGCCCTGCGCGATCGCCCAGCGTCCGATGTCGCAGGCCTGGCGCCGCGAGGCTTCCGTGCCGTCGACGAGATGCTCCTCGAGAGCATTGGCGTAGACGAGACGCAGCTCCTGCAGCAGGAGCCTCCGGGGAGAAAGTCCCCTCCCCCTGGCGACCGCTTCACTCATCGTAATTTCGCGGCCGAAGGCGTGGGGCCGGCTTGGTGAAATTGTTTACCCCGGGCCCCGTATGGAAGCCCCCCTTCCGGCGGAGCGATGTCGGCCTGCCGGCGGATCGGCGATCGGCTGACGCTTTCTCCCGTTCGCCGGGCGATCAGCCGAGCCCAGTCGGACGTCATGCTTAGCTTCTTTCGCAATGCCGCCCGCCACGTACAGGAATTCCATGAATCAAGGACCGGAGGAGTGACGATGCCAATCCGGGTTTTCCTCGTTGACGACCACGCACTGGTTCGCCAGGGCCTCAAGGCTCTGCTCGAGAGAGAGGGATTCCAGATCGCCGGTGAAGCCTCCAACGGCAAGGAGGCCCTCCAGCAGATGCCGGATGTCAAGCCGGACGTCGCCATCCTCGACATCAGCATGCCGCTCCTCAACGGGCTCGGGACCGCCCGCGAGATGCAGAAGTGCTCGCCGAGGACGAAGTCGATCATCCTCACTCGGCACGAGGAGGCTCCGTACGTGACCGAGGCGCTGCACGCCGGCGTCAGAGGGTACGTGCTGAAGAGTCAGGTGGCCACCGAGCTGGTGGAAGCCATCCGGATGGTCTGCCGGGGCGGATTCTATCTGAGCCCGCACATCTCGCGCGCGGTGGTGGACGCGTACCTCTCCAAGACCGGCAACGCGCCAGATCCGCTCACCTCGCGCGAGCGGCAGGTCCTCCAGCTGGTCGGCGAGGGAAAGTCCACCAAGGAAGTGGGCCAGGTGCTGGGGATCAGCGCGAAGACGGCCGAGTCGCATCGGGCCAGACTGATGCGCAAGCTCGACATCCACGAAACGGCGAGCCTCGTGCGGTACGCGATTCGGAGCGGGCTCGTCGAGCCGTAAGTGAAGGAAAAGGAGAAGGAGAAGGAAAAGGAAAACGAGAAGGAGAAGGAAAAGGAAAAGGAGAAGGAAAAGGAGAAGGAAAAGGAAAAGGAAAAGGAAAAGGAGCAAGCGCGTGCCAGGCCTGCGGCCTGTCACTGGCGCTTGCAAAGGAGAAGGAAAGGATTCGCGATCTTCACCTGCGGATTAGACCGGTCAAGAGCGCAACCACGCGCCCGCCCAGCTTACGCACGCGCTCCGCGTGTTCCACGGCGCACAAGCCACTCAGCGACGCGACATGAACAGCGGAAG
>VBLM01000023.1 GCA_005879095.1 Deltaproteobacteria bacterium | reverse complement strand
CACACCCGAGACGTGGTGCGGCAGTCGATCGCCGACTGGTTCCAGCTCATCCGCGTGATGAAGAGCTGGGATGGGCAGACGAAGATGTCTCTCGGCGACAAGCAGGTGGTGGCCGGCGACTTCAACGGCGACGGCGTGCCGGACATCGGCGGGCCCTCCTCGGACTATTTCGTCTTCGGCAGCTCCCTGGGCGGCATCCTCTCCAGCATCCTGCCGGCGGTCGAACCGGCCATCGTCGCGGCCGCTCCGGTCAGCGGTGGCAGCGGCCTCGGCGATGTAGGAGCGCGGACTACCCTCAGCCCGGTCGTGCAGGCCGTTTTCATGGAGGTGATGGGGCCTTTATTGGTCACCTGCAACTGGAGCGTGGAGGACAACGGCTGCGACGGACACAACGCGCAGCCATCGTTGGTGTTCCAGGTGCAACAGGTCAATCACGACGCGATCGTCCCCATCGCGCCGGTCGCGCTCCACGGCGGCGACGTGGTCACCGTCTGCAACCTCGCGCACGACGGTGACTGCCGCAGCGCGACCGCCGACCCGCACGGCCGCATCCGCATCTCGCTAGCGGCTGACGCGCCGGAGCTGCGCGTGGTCGAGACGCCGCAGGCGCCGGGGCTGCCGAACAAGGTCGACGTGACGGTGGTCAAGCCGGGCGACGCGCTGAAGATCGCCATCAACGGCACGCAGACGATCGACACCTTCCAGTACTCGACCCAGTTCGTCGGCGTGAAGTACCCGCAGGGGTCGCCCTTGACAGCGCCCGCCCGCGGCTACGGCGAGACGCGCAACACGCCCGACTTCCGCCGGCTGTGGGGGCTGTCGCAGCTGATCCTCGAGCCGGGCGATCCGATCAGTTACGCGCCGCACTACTTCAAGGACCTGCTCGCGGTACGCAACGGCGTGCCGGCCAACGTGATGGTGGTCGCGACGGTGGGCGACAAGATCGTGCCGGTGCAGACCGGCATCGCCACCGCGCGCGCCGCGGGGTTGATCGAGATGTCGCAGGCCGATCCGGATTTCGGCGTGCCCATCGATCAGGTGCTGATCAAGTCGGGCGCGGTGGAGGCCATCGACAACCTCGACCGGTATGCTTCGCCGGACAGCGGGCCGCGCGCCGCGCTCGGGTCGCACCTGCGCTGCGACAGCTTCATCGATCGCAACGGCGCGCCGCAGCCGGACAAGTGCGGTGCCGGAATCGACCTCGATCCAACCGGTTACGCCTGCGATGCGCAGGGCCTCAACTGCACGGACGACATGGGCGCGCCGCGGCTCTCGCCCTACCTCGATCCGCACGGCCGCCACGCCGTCCATCCGCCCGAACCGGGGCGCTCGTTCGACATGGACCAGTTCATGCTCAACATGATGGGCCGGTACTTCGAGACCCGCGGCAAGGAGATCCACTTCGACGCCTGCCAGTCGAAGATGGCGGCCTGCGATTGGATAACGCCCGTGCCGCTTGCGCATTGACGCTACGGCTTTCGAGGCGTAGCACGGGCGACCTCAAGGGGGTTCCCATGCTGCGCACACGCATCCTCGGCACCGGCTTCGTCACCGGCGAGAACTTGGTGAAGAACGAAGCCATTGCCGGGCTGATGGACACCTCCGATCAGTGGATCCGTGAGCGGTCCGGCGTCGAGCAGCGGTATTACGTGGAAAAAGGGACCACCACGAGCGACCTCGGCCTCGGCGCGGCCCGCAAGGCGCTCGACGATGCCGGCGTGCGCGCGGAGGAAGTCGATTACATCGTCTTCGCCACCATGACGCCGGACTATTTCTTTCCCGGCTGCGGCGGCATCCTCCAGCACAAGCTCGGGCTCGGGCCGATTCCGGCGCTCGACATCCGCCAGCAGTGCACCGGTTTCATCTATGGCTTGCGGACCGTGCTGCTGGTCGGCGCCGAGGTCCATTCCGGTTTCATGCCCTGGCACCACTGGGATTTCGTCTTCGGCCGGGGCGGCGAGCCGCCCACCGAGGAGGAGAAGGCCTGGATCACCCGTTTCCGCGACCGCACGGTGCTTTTCGGCGACGCGGGCGGCGCCTGCGTGCTGCGCGGCGCGGAGGGCGAGCGCGGGCTGCTCGGATTCCAGTTGCACTCCGACGGGAAGGACTTCCAGAGCCTCTACGTGCCCGCCTGCGGCTTCGCGCAAAGGCCGTACGTGTCCGAGAGCGACCTGCGCGAGGGACGGCACATCCCGGAGATGAACGGCAAGCACGTCTTCAAGCAGGCGGTGACGCGCATGCCGCAGGTGGTGCGCGAGGTCTGCAGCCGCAACGGCGTCGAGGTCCGCCAGCTCGACCTGCTCATCGCCCACCAGGCGAACCTGCGCATCAACGAGATGGTCCAGCGCGCGCTCGAGCTGCCTGACGAGAAGGTCTTCAACAACATCCAGCGCTACGGCAACACGACCGCGGCGACGATCCCGATCGCTCTGGACGAAGCCCGCAAGGCCGGCCGGGTCAAGGACGGGAACCTCGTCTGCTTCGTCGGCCTCGGCGCCGGATTTCACTGGGGCGCCGCATTGATGCGCGCCTGAAGCCGTTCGCGTGCTCCTGCTCGCGTCCGTTCGCGATTTTCGGGCTCGAGCACGTTGGGGTGGCATCGTTCGTGCACGCCGCATGACCCAAAAGATCGCGTTGCCCCATGAACGACTCCTCGCATACCAGGTCGCGCTCGAGTTGCTCAGGCAAGTGCAGGAGGCCAGGAGCGTCTGCCTGAATATCGCGGAGGGCGTTGGACGAGTGGGAGCCGGGGACAAAAAGAGGGTCTATGGTATCGCGCGCGGAGAATGTTGTGAGGCCGCCGCAGCGCTCGACGTCGCAATCGCCGGCAACGAGTGCGACGCCATCGAAAGCCGCGCCGCACGTGACACCGCCGGCCGGCTTTACGCGTTACTGACGGGCCTCATGCGACGGTACGATTCTGAGACGTTCCGTCCCAAAACGAGTCACCCGACCGTGGACCGGAACACAAACGAAACCGAAATCGGGGACGACAACGAACCCGAATTCGGCAGCGAGCAGGAGCACGAGACCGGGTAGTTAGTCCTCGAAGCCGGTCTTCTCTTCGTAATAGTGGTTGAGCAAAAACAGGATCTTGTGGAACCCCTTGGCGAGCATTTCCTTGTAGGCCGCCGCCGGGGACTTCTTCTCGGTGAAGACCCGGTAGAGGCCGACGATGAGGCCGGTCCGGTCCTGGCCGTGCTCGCAGTGGACGAAGATCGGCCGGCGCGACTGGTCGGCCATGATCGCTTCGATCTGGTTGACCTCTTTGTCGTTCGGCGTCCAGAAGCCCGACATCGGCTCTGAGATGAAGGCCATCTTGAGGCCGGCCACCCAGCCGCGCTCGGTGTTGACGGCGCTCTGCGTGTCCTCGAGGTCGAGGATGGTGTGCACGCCCATCGACTTGAGCTGCCCCAGCGTGGCCTGCGTCGGCCGCGGGCCGCGCCAGATGCCGGGCGAGACGAGCTCGATGGGCGGCGTGGTGACGTCGGCGGAAGTGGCGTCGCCTTCGTCGGGAGCTTGTGCGGTGCCGCCGCAGGCGGAAGCCAGGACCAAGGCTGCGACAATCGGGAGGTATCGCATGCCACGGAGCTATCGGAATCCCCCGGGCCTCACATCGGTCGAATGCCCGACTTCGATCGGGGTTGAGGGTGTCCCCGAAGGGTGTCCCCGGAGGGTGTCCCCGAGTTGTTGGTGTAAGCTGCTGGATGGATGGACCCGCAAGTCCGCAGACACACGGAGAAGGCGGTCGAGTTGCTGCGCGGTGGCAAGTTGCCGCATGCGGCGGCGGAGTTCGAGCATGCGGTCCGGCTGGCGCCCGCGGATGTCACGCTGCGGCAGCGGCTCGGTGACGTCTATCTTCGCCTCGGGCTGCGGACCCACGCGGTGCAGGAGTTCCAGCAGGTTGCGGGCCGATACGCGGCTGACGGCCAGCTGCTCAAGGCCATCGCCATCTGCAAGGTGATCCTGGAGATCGCGCCCGAGCGCCAGGAGACGCTGCACACGCTCGCCGACCTCTACGCGCGCCAGCAGGGGACGTCGCCTGCCGTGCACAAGCTGCCGCCGAGCATGAGCGCAGCCGTCCCGCCCGACGAGGCCACCACCGAGAAGGAGCTGCAGCCGCTCGATCTCGAATCGCTCGCCATCTTCCGCGAGGCGCTCGCCGGCGTGGCGCTGCCCAGGCCCGCGCCCGAAGAGGACGAGGACGCGACGGTGGTACGGACGCCGCGGATGGCGACCATCGATCTCTCCAGGCTGCCGCCCTCGCCGCTCTTTTCCGCGCTCGACAAGCAGGCCTTCGAAGAGGTGGTCAAGAAGCTCGACCTGCGCTGGGTGAGCGCGGCCGAGACCGTGGTCCGGGAGGGCGAACAGGGCGACTCGATGTTCGTCGTCGTGCAGGGCGTGGTCAACGTGATGCACGGCGACAAGGTCATCGCCGCGATGGGCGAGGGCGCGTTCTTCGGCGAAATGGCGCTGGTCACCGACTCACCGCGGCTGGCGTCGGTGGTGGCGGCGAAGGACGGCCTGCTCTTCGAGATCCACCGCGCGCGGCTGGAGGAGATCGCCGGCGCGCATCCGTCGGTGGGCAAGGTGATCGCGGCGTTCTACCAGGACCGGCTGCTCGCCAACGTGCTGCGGGCGAGCCCCGTCTTCCGGCCGCTCAGCGACGCCGAACGGCACAGGGTGGGCGAGAAGTTCGTCCGGCACAGCCTGCCGCCGCAGACGGTGCTGCTCGAGCAGGGCAAGCCCGGCGCGGGTTTCTGCGTGCTGCTCCGCGGCAAGTGCGAGGTCTTCCACGAGGGCAGCAAGGGCGAGCAACTGCCGCTGCCACAGCTCAAGGAGGGCGACATCTTCGGCGAGATTTCGCTCCTGCTCGAGAGCCCCTGCACCGCGACCGTCCGCACGCTCAGTTTCTGCGAAGTGCTCGAGCTGCCGCGCGACGACTTCAAGCGGCTGGTGCTGCCGAATCCCGAGATCAAGTCGATGGTCCAGAAACTGATGGCCGAACGGCTGGAGCGGACCGCCGACCTGCTCGACCGCGAAGTCGCAATTCTTCCCGATTACATCGTCTGATGGATTCCGACCTCGCGCAGCTCAAGGAAGGGCAGGTCCTCGGGAAGGACTTCAGGATCCTCAAGCCGCTGGCGGCGGGCGGCATGGGCGCGGTCTATCTCGTCGAGCAGCTCTCTACCGGGCGCGAGCGGGCGCTCAAGATCATGCACCCGCAGTTCGTCAAGAGCCCGGATTCGCGGGCGCGGTTCACGCAGGAAGCGAAGGTCGGCGCACGCATCCGCAGCGACCACGTGGTCGAGGTGGTCTCGGCCGGCGTCGACGACGACACGGGAATTCCCTGGCTGGCGATGGAGCTGCTCGACGGCGAGGAGCTGGCCAAGCGCATCCAGCGCAAGAAGTTCCTGCCACCCTCGGAGACGCTGGAGATCTTCCGCCAGCTCTGTCACGCGCTCGGCGAGGCGCACAAGAACGGCCTCGTCCACCGGGATCTGAAGCCGCAGAACATCTTCATGGCCCGCTCGCGGCGGCAGGGCGAAGCCTTCACGGTCAAGATCCTCGACTTCGGCGTGGCGAAGCTGGTGCAGGAGCAGCAGGGCGAGGGCGATGCAACCAAGCCCGTCGGGACCCCGCGCTGGATGGCGCCGGAGCAGTCGGACCAGGGCGCGGCGATCCGGCCGGCGACCGACGTGTGGGCGCTCGGGCTGATCGCCTTCAACTGCCTGACCGGGAAGTTCTACTGGCGCACGGCGAGCCTCGCAGCGGGCGGCGGAGATGGGCGCGAGCGGAGCGCTGCCGCGCGGTTTCGACGAGTGGTTCAGCCACTGCGTCGATCGCGACCACAACCGGCGCTACCAGGACGCGAACGCCGCGCTGGCGGCGTTGGTGCCGGTGCTGGAGCGCGCGCCGGCGTGGAAGCCCGCCAACCTCGGTGAGGCGAGGCCTGACGACAGCGTGACGACGCCGGTCCCGTTCGGCGCGCTGACCAACGAGGCGCCGGTGCACACGCCGCAGCCGCCGCCGTCGCCGACGCAGAAGGAACCGGAGCGGAGGTCGAAGGCGGGGCTCATCGCGGGCATCGCCGGCGGGCTGGCGGTGCTCGTCATCGCCGGCGTCGTCGTGCTGCGCAAGCCCGCGCCGCAGCCGCCGCCCGCGGCGCCGGTCGTGCAGCCGCTGCCGGAGGCGTTCACGGTCGTCTTCGACTCGTTTCCCAGCGGCGCCGAGGTGTACGACGCCGACAGGAAGATCGGCTCGACGCCGATGCAGACTTCGCTGCGCAACGCCGGTCTCGATAACGCGCCGCGCAAGTTCCGCATCGTGCGCGACGGCTTCTTGCCCTACGAAGTGATGCAGGGACAGTCGCGCGAGCCGGTGCGGGTGCTGGCGACGCTGGCGGTCGATCCGGCCGCCGCCATCGCGCGCGAAAAGGAAAAGGAAAAAGAGAAGGAGAAAGAAAAGGCTGTCGAAACGCCGAAGAAGCGGCAGCGGCAGCCGACTCAGGAAGAACCGGAGCTGCGGACGCGACGATGAAGACGGTGGCGCTGCTGCTTCTTTGCGCCTTCGCGGCGGCGGCTCAGGAGCGGGCGAGGGTCGATCTCGCCGACGAGGCCGATCTCCACTTCGAGATGGGCACCGAACGCTTCCGCGCCCACGACTACCGCTCGGCGCTCGAGCACTTCCTGCTCTCCAACCGGCTGGTGCCGAACCGCAACGTCGTCTTCGACATCGCCGAGACGTTCGCCCAGCTCAAGGCGTATCCGGACGCGTACCGGTACTACATCCAGGCGCTCGAGCAGGAGACCGACGAGAAGGAACGGGCGCGGATCGAGAAGGCCATCGCGCGCGTCACGGCGAGTGTCGCCGTGCTGCGGGTACGGACCGAGCCGCCCGGCGCGACGCTGTACATCGATCGCAAGGACCTCGGCGCGCGCGGGTCGAGCCCGAGCGTGCTCGCGTTCGCGCCCGGCAAGTACCAGGTGCTGGCGGAGTTGCCCGGATATGAGCCGGCGTCATCGGCGCCGATCGACGCGAAGCTCGGCAGCGACATCGACGTG
>VBLM01000213.1 GCA_005879095.1 Deltaproteobacteria bacterium | reverse complement strand
ACTGTCCGGCGGTGACCGTGCCGGTCTTCTTCGTCACCGGACCCGGATCGGCCTTCACACCGATGAGCTTGTTCGCTTCCTGCGCGCTCACTTCGCGCTTCTCCAGCACGCGGTAGCCGCGCAGCGGCTGGTTCCAGACTTCGGCGTCGAGCGTGCGGTCTTCGGCGAAGGCCTTCCCCTTGCCGAGGAAGTTCGCGACCAGGAGATGGAAGCTGCCGGCGTTGGTGTCCCGGCAGGCCTCGTCGCTCGGCCGCCCGTACTTGTCGAAGTTCATCGCGTTGGCGCGGTTGGTCGTGTCGCAGCGCAGCGAGATGAATTTGGTCGAAGTCTTGTCGTGCGCCAGCGAGGCCAGCGCCTTGAGATCGTTGATTTTGAAAGTAACGCCGTTCTTCACCACCGGGTGCTTCGGCTCGGCAAAGAGGATGGCGGCCGGCGTCCAGCCGTGGCAGATGCCGAACCAGGTGGGAATGCAGCGCCCGCTCGTCTTGCCGGTGCGCTTGGCGCAGATCTCGCCGTCGCTGCGGCTGCACTGCGACGTCGCGGTGCAGGCTTTCGAGGACGTCATCGAATCGATGCCATGGTACTTCGAGACCATGTCCTCGACGTTCGTGCCGCCGAACGCCTTCTGGTACTTCATCGCCGGTGAGTCGCTGCTCGAGCCGTCCCAGCGGTAGTTGATGTTGTCGTACGCGGTGGGCCAGTAACTGCCCGTCCAGGGGATCTGCTTCGCCTGCCCTTTTGCCGGCAGCTTGTCGAGGTTGTACTCGAGCGCGCTGGAGAAGATGGCGGGATTGTTGGCCGCGTTCCAGACTTCGTTGTCTTCGTTGGACAGCTCGCCTTCCGGCTCGATGCCGCCGCCGCAGCCGCCCTGCGCCTGCGGCACTCCAAATGTAATCAGCACGGCGATCACGGCCGCGGCCAAGCCCAGCGAGCCGCCCAGAAACCAGCGCCTGCGCGTACCAAGCTGCATTTGGAAACCCCCCGGTTTCGATAAGACTTTCGGTACTCTGACTTTCGTCGCACAGCCGCGATACGCCGTCAATCGGTCCGTGATAGGAGACCGCGCGCGATGACCCTCGACACCCGACAGGCGCTGAACGAGTCCGGGCGGATCTGGGAGAACGAGATCCTGCCCGCGCTGCGCGAGTACATCCGCATTCCCAACAAGTCGCCCGCGTACGAGCCGCAGTGGCAAGCCAACATGGATCGCGCGGTCGCGCTGATCGAAACCTGGTGTCGCAAGCAGCCGCTGCCGGGACTGACCGTCGAGGTGGTGCGGCTGGGGAAGCGCACGCCGGTAATCCTGATGGAGTTGCCCGGCACCGGGCCGGAGACCGTGCTGCTCTACGGACATCTCGACAAGCAGCCGGAGATGACCGGATGGCGGCAGGGACTGTCGCCGTGGGAGCCGGTGTTGGAGGGCGACAAGCTCTACGGGCGCGGCGGCGCCGACGATGGGTACTCGTCGTTCGCTTCGCTGGCGGCGCTGCGGCTTCTCCACGAGCAGAAGACGCCGCGCGCGCGCTGCGTCGTCTTGATCGAAGCGTGCGAGGAGAGCGGCTCGACCGATCTGCCGGCGTACATCGAGCACCTCGCGGTGCGAATCGGGACGCCGTCGCTGGTGATCTGTCTCGATTCCGGCTGCGGAAATTACGATCAGCTGTGGATGACGACGTCGTTGCGCGGGATGGTGGCGGGAAACCTGCGCGTCGAGATCCTCACCGAGGGCGTGCACTCGGGCGACGCGAGCGGCGTCGTGCCCTCCAGCTTCCGCATCCTGCGGCAGTTGTTGTCGCGCATCGACGACGAGAATACCGGCAAGGTGAAGATCGCGGGACTGCACGTCGAGATTCCGCGCGAGCGCCTGGAGCAGGCGCGCGCGACGGCGGAGGTGCTCGGCGAGGCGGTCGTCGACAAGGTCCCCTTCATGCCGGGAGCGCAGCCAGTCACGCATGAGCGGCTCGAGTTGGTGCTCAACCGGACCTGGCGGCCGGCTCTGTCGATCACGGGCATCGAGGGGCTGCCGCCGCTGGGGAGCGCGGGCAACGTGTTGCGGCCGTACACGGCATGCAAGATCTCGCTGCGGATTCCGCCGCGGCTCGACCCGGCTCGCGCGACCAGGCTGGTGAAAGAGACGCTGGAGAGGGATCCGCCGTACGGCGCGCGGGTGACGTTCGACGCAGAGAAGTCGTCGACCGGCTGGGATGCGCCGCCGCTCGCGCCGTGGCTTTCTTCCGCGGTCGAGCGCGCTTCTCTCGCGTACTTCGGCAAGCCGCCGATGGCGTTCGGCGAGGGCGGGACGATTCCGTTCATGGGCATGCTCGGGGAGAAATTTCCCGAGGCGCAATTTCTCATCACGGGAGTGCTTGGCCCCGGGAGCAACGCGCACGGACCGAACGAGTTCTTGCACATTCCCACCGGCGTGCGGCTGACGGCATGCGTGGCGAGCGTGGTGGCCGATTTCGCGGATTTGCCTACCGGCGGGCGCCGCCGCGCATGAGGTGATGGACGGCTTCGAGCAGTCCGTCCTGCGTCAGACGGTACATCGGGAAAACGCGCCGGATGATCTCGGCAGTTCCGTACCACGAAATCTCACGTTCCGGATTCAGCCAGGCGGAGTGGGGAAAGTGCTGCGCGAGGTGCGCCAACCAGGCGATGCCGGGAGCACCGGAATCCTCCGTCCAGCTCCAGCGAGAACCCGCCGACTGCAGCTCCCACGGGCTCATCAGCGCATCGCCGACGACGATCAGGCGCCAGGAGGGATCGCAATCTTGTAGCAAGTGCAGCACATCGATGCCGCGCATCAACGAGGCCCGTTCGTAGACGCGGCCGTAGATGCAGTTGTGGAAGTAAAGGGTGCGCAGCTCCTTGAAATGGGTCGCGCGCCGAGCCGCCGAAAAGAGCCGTTCGCAGACGTCGGCGTGGGGATCCATCGAGCCGCCCACGTCGAGCAGGAGCAGCACGCGCAGGTTCGATCGGCGCGGCGGACGCAGCTTCAGCTCCAGCTCGCCGGCGTTGCGCGCGGTCTTGTCGATGGTGCCCTCGATGTCGAGCTCTTCCTCGGCGCCCTCGCGGACGAACGCGCGCAGGCGGCGGAGGGCCACCTCGATCTGCCGGGTGTCGAGCGTGACGTCGGAGCGCAGGTCCTTGAAGTGCCGCTCACCGGCGACCTCGAGCGCGCCGCGTCCGCCCGGCGCGTCGCCGACCTTGATCCCGGCGAGATTCGTTCCGCCGCTTCCGTGCGGCGAGGTGCCGGCAGTGCCGACCCAGCGGTTGCCGCGGTCGTGCCGCTGTCGCTGCTGCGCCAGCCGCTCACGCATCTGCTGGCGGACCTGATCGAGATCCATCCGCTGCAGAAGCTGCTGCTCGAGCTCAGTGAGCTCGCGACGAGACTTCGGCTGCTGCAGCCATTCCATCAGCTCCTCGGTGAGGGCGATGGCCTCGTCGGGCACGCCGCGGAAGTGATGGGCGAAGGCGCGGTCGAATGCGTCGAGATCCTGCTCGCGATGCACGCAGAGTGCGCGCGCGGTTTCGTAAAAGCCGTCGAGCGTCCCCTTGTGGAGGCCGAGGCGCAGCGCCTGCGCGATCGACATCGCTTCCTGGGGACCGACCTTCACGCCCCGGTCGCGCAGCTCGTAGAGGAACTCGACGAACATCGGTTCAAGCCCTCGGCCGGCGGCCGCGGTTGGCGGCCTCGGCGAACGCGATCAGGTCCTGCTCGCGCTTGAGCAGCGCGCCGAGAAATGGCGTGCCCGCGTCCAGCTCGACGCTGGCGATCCCGGCGCGGCGCAGCACCGCGATCCAGTCGATCAGCTCGCTCGTCGAAGGCCGCTTGCGCAGCCCTTCCGTGTCGCGGATGGCATAGAACGCCTTGATCGCCTGATCGAGAAGCTGCCGTTCCAGATCGGGATGGTGCACGCGCACGATGCGCGCCATCAGCTCCTTGTCGGGAAACTCGATGAAATGGAAGACGCACCGTCGCAGGAACGCGTCGGGCAGCTCCTTCTCGGCGTTGGAGGTGATCACGACGACCGGGCGCTGCCGGGCGACGATCTCGTCGCCGGTCTCGTTGACCACGAAGCGCATCCGGTCCAGCTCATGCAGAAGATCGTTTGGAAATTCCAAATCCGCTTTATCGATTTCGTCGATCAGGAGCACCAGCCGATCGGGCGCGGCGAACGCGTTTCCCAGCGGGACGTACTTGATGTAGCGGCGGATGTCCTTGACGTCGCCCTCGCCGAATCGCGAGTCGTAGAGGCGCTGGACGGTGTCGTAGACGTAGAGTCCGTCCTGCGCACGGGTGGTCGACTTCACCGGCCAGTGGATGAGCCGCAGGCCGAGACCGGAGGCGATCGCTTCCGCGAGCTGCGTCTTTCCGGTGCCGGGCTCGCCGCGCACCAGCAGCGGCCGTTCGAGCGCGAGCGCGCAGTTGACCGCCGATTCCAGCGCGGACGAGGTGAGGTACTGATCGGTGCCGCGGAATCTCCGGAATTCCATAGAGGCCGTATTCTAACGTATGGAGATGGCCATGGCCCGCATCGCACACGTGGTCGCATCGAGCAGCACCGGATACGCGCAGTCGATGCGCGCCCGCCGTCACGAGATCCGCGCCGACGAAAGCGAGCGCGCCGGCGGCGCCGATTTCGGGCCGAATCCGACCGAGCTGCTGCTCTCGGCGCTGGGCGCGTGTACTTCGATCACGCTGCGGATGTACGCCCAGCGCAAGGGCTGGGAGCTGGGCGCCATCGAGGTCGATCTCGAGTTCTTCAAGGAAGAGGACAGCACGCGGATCGGGCGCGAGATCACCTTTACCGCGCCGCTGACCGACGAACAGCGCGCGCGCCTCGCCGAGATCGCCGAGAAAACACCGGTGACCAGAGTCATCCGCGAAGGCTCCCGCATCGAGACGGTGATTCACTCCGGAAGCGTGTAGCGCTTCTCGATCGCTTCGCGCATCTTCTCGCGGCTGTGCGGCGGATGGCGGCGCTCGATGTCGGCGGCCTCCTCGGCCAGCTCCTCGTCCTTGATCGCGTCGCGGAACCAGCGCGAGTAGTCGCGATGGCGCAGGTGGTGGATCCAGGTGTCTTCGTCGACGCCGAAGGCCATCTGCAGGAACATCGAAAGGTTCTGCGCGCGCAGGCTGAGCTTGCCCTGCGGGCCGCGGAAGACGAAGGCCTTCTCGTGCACGTCGCCCTCGGCGTACTTGCGCCGGTGCCGCAGATGCTGCGCTTTCCCCGGCACCAGCCGCAGCGGCTCGATTTGGCCATTTGACCAGGCCAGCACCTCGCCGTCCTCGAGCTCGACCGGGGGCGCGCCGCCGAAACGGCGCAGCGTGCGCTCGGGCGCATCGCCGACCGCCAGCACGGTGTCGATCGCTTCCATCATTGCCGGCGAGATGTTCTCCGGATGCACCGTCACCAGCAGCACGCCGCCGAGCTCGCGCGGCACGGTCAGCGGCGCGGGTTTCCAGGAGGCGGGAAAGAGATGGTGGGCTTCGTCGATCACGATCCAGTGCGGCCGACCTACGCGGGATCGCATTTCCTGGAGCCGCGGCAGGAGCGCGGCAAAGAAGGCCGGCCGCTCCTGTACCGAAACGCCGAGCAGGTTGACGCCGGCGTTGACCTCCGGCTTCTGCAGCAGCTCGAGCACCTCCTCGACCGACGGCGCGCGTCCGCCGGTGCCGATGCCGACGACGCCATCGAAGCCTTCGTAATCCCCTTCCGGATCGATGATGCACACCTGGTATCCGGCGCCCATGATCCGCTCGAGAAAACCAGTCGCCGCGGTCGTCTGCATCCCGAGCAGCAGCGCGTGCCGCGCAACCACGACCGAGCGCAGATCGTCGTGCACCATCAATTGGATCAGCTCTTCCACTCCCTCGCCGCGCGCGCCGCGGGTGACGAAGTCGGCGCGCTCCTTCAGCGCGTCGAGCGCGTTGGCCACCGCCACGCCGCACTCGCTGGCAGCCAGCATCGCATGATCGTTTTCCGCGTCGCCGATCGAGACGGTGTTTCGCTGCGAGAGGCCCAGCTCGCGCAGCGCGACGGCAAGGCCGGTCTGCTTGTTGACGCCGGACGGCAGCAGCATCACCGCGCCCTTGTTGAAGATGACCTGCAACTCGAGTCCGAGCTCGCGGATCACTTCCACCGCCTCGAGCTGATGCGGCTCGCGCATCGCCACGATCACCCTGCCCGTCGAGATGGGAATGCTCCGTGCCCGCAGCCGCTCGGCCAGCTCGGGCGGCGGCGCTTCGGCGAGCACGACCTCCTCGCGCGTCTGCGGCCGATACAGGAGCGCGCCGTTCTCCGCACACGCGCTGCAGGTCCTCCAATTCGCGGCCGGTCACCAGCAGCGGCTTCCGGCCGCTCTTGCGCAGCCGCTGCACCGCGGCGAACGTTTCCTCGCGGACCGTACCCTGAAACGCAAGCGTCCCGTCGTAGTCGGTGGCCAACGCGAGATAGCGCACCGCCACAATCTGCACACGCCGCGGTAGATTCGCGCCGGTGCGGGTCTTCGTCAGCGGAGCGAGCGGCGTGCTGGGCCGGCGGCTGGTCGGGCTGTTGGCCGCCCGCGGTCACGAGGTGCGTGGGCTCGCCCGCAGCGCCGAGGCGGAAGAGCGCGTGCGGCGGGCAGGCGGCATTCCCGTGGCGGCCGATCTTTTCGACAAAGGCTCGCTCGCCCGCGGCGCCGAGGGGTGCGAAGTATTGATCCACGCGGCGACGTCGATCCCGCAAAAGCGGCGGCCCTCGCTCGCGGACTTCGCGCTCAACGATCGAATCCGCCGCGACGGAACTCGCGCGCTCCTCGAATGCGCCCAAATCATCGGCGCGCGCCGCGTCGTCTTCCAGAGCATCGTCTGGGCGGCCCGGCCCGCCGACGGCGCGCCGTTCGACGAGAATTCTCCGCCCGGGCCCGATCCGGTGGCGCAGTCGGCGCTCGACGGCGAGCGGATGATCGCCGAGGCCGGTTTCAGCACGCTGCGCTGCGGATGGTTCTACGGCCCCGACGCGAGCACGCGCGGACTCGCGGACGCACTGCGGCGGCGGCGGCTTCGCGTGATCGGCGGCGCGGCGAAGCTCTCCTTCCTCCATCTCGACGACGCCGCTGCCGCGTTCGCGCTCGCCGCCGAGCAGGCCGGTCCCGGTCTCTGGCACGTGGTCGACGACGAGCCCGCGAGCAGCGCCGATTTCTTCCGCGCGCTCGCCGATCGCATCGGCGCGCCTCCTCCGCGGACGGTTCCGAAATGGCTCGCCCGCCTCGGCGCGAGCCGGATGAGCGTCGATTTTCTGTGCACGCCGATGGTCACGACCGCTGCCAAATTCAGGCGTGATTTCAGATGGATAGCTAAGTATCCGACGTACCGCGAGGGCCTCGATCAGACCGCCGCGCAGTGGCGGCAGGAGGCCGCACAAAGACGTCCTTGACCGCGCGGCCCTCTCGTGCCCGAATACGCGCCTCTCAGAGGGGAAAACGACATGGCAAAGGCGAAAAAAGCGAAGAAGCCGGCAGCGAAGAAGGCCGCGCGCAAGGCGGTCCGCAAGGCCGCGCCGGCGCGGAAGGTCTCCGCACCGCGAAAGGCCGCCGCGCCGAAATGGAAGCAGCAGGGAGCGCAGGACGTGATCGTGCAGCTCGTGTTGCGCGATGCGGCCGGCGCGATCGACTTCTACAAGAAGGCGTTCGGCGCGCAGGAGATCGCGCGGCACCTCGCGCCCGACGGAAAGAGCGTCTGGCACGCGGAACTGCGCATCGGCGACACCGTGATCGCGCTCAACGACGACATGCCGGGCGGCCCTGGATTCGTCACCTCCGCGGGTCCGAATCACAAGGCGACGTCCAGCTTCATGCTCTACACGCCCGACTGCGACGCGCTGTTCAACCGCGCCGTACAGGCCGGCGGGCAGGCGGGGATGCCGCTCGCCGACATGTTCTGGGGCGATCGGATGGGCAGCGTCTCGGATCCGTTCGGGCAGGTGTGGATGATCGCGACGCACCAGAAAGACCTGACCGACGAACAGATGCGCAAGGCGGGCGAGGAGTTCGCGGCACAGATGAGGCAGCAAGGCCAGGGCGCGCCGCCGTCGGCAGCTGCGCACTAGCCCCGGCCTACGAAGTTGGCTCAAAGCGGCGCGGCGTGTGCGGAAAATCAGCGTCGCGCCGCGCCTCTTCTTCCACCACCAGCATCGCGGCGAGGACCAGCGGCTCCGCCCACGGACGACCGATGATCTGCGCGCCGACCGGAAGTCCTGCGCTCTGCGCATCGACGTTCGCCGCCAGGCGGCCGAGCATGCCGCGCGGATCGTCACGGCGCGCTTCGTCCTCGCGCACGCGCGCGATCGGAACTACCCCGGCGGGCAGCTGCGCGATGTTCCAGAGCATGCTCGCGCTCGCGGCGAGCAGGGAATTCTTCGCGCCGCCGTGCGGCAGCGCGGGCGTGGCGAACGGCGGAGAAACGATCAGATCGATG
>VBLM01000208.1 GCA_005879095.1 Deltaproteobacteria bacterium | reverse complement strand
CACGCGGCCAGCGAGACCTGGCGCTGCGCGATTTCTACGACGCCGACGGCGTGCACAACACGGTGCTGAAGCCGGACGAGCTGCTCACGGAAGTCCGCGTCCCTGCGCCCGCGTTTGCAAAACGGCAGGCATTTGCAAAATTGCGCACCCGGGCCGCGATCGACTTTCCCTCGCTCAACATGGCGGTCGCGCTGGAGATCGAAAAAGGCGTGACCAAATCCGTTTCACTCGCGGTGGGTGCGCTCGCTGCACGGCCCGCGTTGATCAAGGGCCTCGACGACCTCGCCGGCCGCCCCGCCGACGCCCGCCTCGCCGAAGAGCTGGCCCGCCGCGCGCACAAACAGTGCAAGCCGTTGACCAACATCGGCGTCGATCCTGACTGGCGCCGCGAGATCCTTCCCGTCCTCGTCCGCCGGATGGTGCTCAGGGCCGCAGCCACAGCCGCATCAGCGTCGTGAAGCCTTTCCAGATCTCGAATTTGGAAATTTTGGACTGACCGGCGCGGCGGTCGACGAAGGCGATGGGAAACTCGGACATGCTTCGCGTCACCCGGCTGACGCGGAAGATCGATTCCACCATGTACGAATAGCCGTCGGACCGGATCGAATCGACATCCAGAAGCGACAACAGCGAGCGGCGAAAGCCGCGGTACGACGTCGTCGTCTCGTGCAGCGGAATCCGCAGCAATCCGCGGGTGAGCACGTTCGCGGTCCGGCTCAACGCGCGCCGCGCCAGGCCGTAGCTGCAGCTTCCACCGGGCGCGTACCGCGAGCCGGTGACGAAGTCGCTCTCCTCCAGCTGCTCGACCATCGTCGGCAGGTACCGCGGATGGTGCGAGAAGTCCGCGTCCATCGTGATCAGCGCGTCGTATCCGCCGGCCAGCGCGTGCTGCATCGCCAGCCGGTGCGCCGAGCCGAGCCCACTCTTGCGCGGCCGGTGGACGACCGACAGCCGCGGATACCGGTGCGCCAGCGCGTCGAGGATGTCGCCGGTCCCGTCGGGCGAATTGTCGTCCACCACCAGCATGTCGCACGAGGGAAGCTGCCGGAAGACCTCCTCGATCAAGGGCGAGATGTTCCCGGCTTCGTCATACGTCGCGGTGAACACCAGCACGCGATCAATCGGCAAGGAACCGCTCCACCAGCCTCGCTTCGTCGGGGCAATCCGGTTTCCAGCCGGTGGCCTCGGTGAGACGGCGGTGCGAACCCGCGATCAACGCCGGCTCTCCCGCTCGCACGCGCGCCGGGTCGACGACGAATCGCGCCTCGACACCGAGCCGCCGCGCCAGTTCGGCCGCCACCCGCGAGAGCCGTTTCGGCGCGCCGCTGCAGACGTTGAACACGCCGTCGGGCGCGCGCTCGAGGACCGCGACGAACGCCGCGATCAGGTCCTGCACCACGCCGATGTCGCGCGAAATCTCCAGGTTGCCGACCGGCACCTCGCGCACGCCTTGCAACAACGTCCGGTAGAGGTGCGGCACGAAGAAATCCGGCGACTGCGACTTGTGGGTGTGGTTGAAGAGCCGCAGCACCGTCGCGCGCAGGCCGGAATCGCGGACCAGCAATTCCGCCTGCCACTTGGTCTGCGCGTAGACATTCTGCGGCGCGATCGCGCTCTCTTCATCGAGAAAGCCGTCGGCCCTGGCGTAGACCTGCGCACTGGAGGGAAAGACCAGCCGTGCGTCCGGCGCCTGCCGGCGCATCGCCTCCAGCAAGAGCGCGGTTCCCGCCAGGTTGACGCGGAAAGCCTGCTGAGGGTCCTTCTCGCAAGTGGGCACGTGGCTGATCGCGGCGAGATGCACGACCGCGTCCCACGCCCGCGATGACAACGCGCGCTCGACTGCCGCAGCGTCGAGCAGATCGCCCTCGAAGGGCACGCCGCCGATCGCCCCCAGCAGCCGCGAGCCGACGAACCCCTGCGCGCCGGTGACGAGCACGGCTGCCATGAAACGGTCACCGCACGAGGCGGATGGGCTCCTCTTCGTCTTCCGGCGGCCGCTGCAGGACCGCCGGGTCGCGCAGGTACGTGTCGGTCAGCCGCTTGCGCGGCAAGAGCCGCAGCGGCCTGGTCACCAGCGCCGTTCCATACGCCTCGGCGACGCAGGCGGCTTTCTCGAAAGGACCGAGCTCGGCGAACGGCTTCAGCAGCACGCCCATCCGCAACAACCGCTTCTCCGCGCAATCCACCGTGAATTGCAAAAAATTCGGTAATTTCGATAA
>VBLM01000209.1 GCA_005879095.1 Deltaproteobacteria bacterium | reverse complement strand
TCCTTCAACCCGGTTTTGGAGCTTGAACCCTGGGGCCGATATAGCTGGCCGGCCGGCGGCCACACCGAACGAAATCAGCTTGAGGTCAAACGAATTCGCCCCCGCCCAAGTGAGGGTGCGTCAGAGTGGTGACAGAGGGGAAACTTCGATATGCAACCTTTCCCGTGTAGGTCCGCCGCGATCCGCCCTTGATCCGGATACTTCAATGATCCCACTTGATCGAGTTTCGGACCCTTTGCTAGGGTCCGCAGCCGTCACGCAGTTGTCGTAAGACGGACATTCCGGAGAAGCGAACCCACGGCCCCCGAGCCGCGACGCGCGCTCGAAGGGCTTTCTTTTCCTGTACTTATCCGGGGGGGACTTCCGATGTCTGGCTCCTTGTCCACAGCTGTGAACAAGCCTGTGGACGGAAAACCGGGCGATCCCGCGGCGATAGAGTCCGAACGCGCCGCCGCCGATCTGTGGAACCGCGCCATCGATCACCTGCGCGGACGCCTTTCGCGGCACACCTTCCAGACGTACTTCGAGCCGATCAGGCCCGTGAGCCTGGAGGGCGGCGAGCTCACCCTCGCCCACTCGAGCAAGTTCATGATCGACTGGGTGCGGGACAACCTGCTCGACGTGCTGCTGCAGGACCTCGAGGCCCAGTACGGCAGCAAGTGCGGGGTCAAATTCGTGGTCCGCGAGCGGCCCGGCAGCGAGGCCGAGATCCCCGAGGCGCCACCGGTGCCCGAATCGCGGCCGGCGGTCACCACGCCGCCGCCGAGCGACCCACCGCCCAGCCGGCAGCTGCAGATCAACCCGAAGTACACCTTCGAGTCGTTCGTCGTCGGCCCTTCGAACCAGTTCGCGGTGGCCGCCTGCAGCGCGGTCGCCAACGCCCCGGGCAAGGCCTACAACCCGCTCTTCCTTTACGGCGGCGTGGGACTCGGCAAGACGCACCTGGTGCACGCAGTCGGCAACCACGCGCTCAAGCAGAACCCCAACGTCCACGTCGTCTATCTCTCGAGCGAAGCCTTCACCAACGACCTGATCCGACGACATCCAGTTCCTCAGCAACAAGAAGCAGACGATGGAGGAGTTCTTCCACACCTTCAACGCGCTGCACGAGGGCGGCAAGCAGATCTTCGTCACCTCCGACAAGCTGCCCACCGAGATCGAGGGCTTCGAAGAGCGGCTGCGCAGCCGGTTCCAGTGGGGACTGATCGCCGACATCCAGCCGCCGGAAGTCGAGACCCGCGTCGCAATCCTCAAGAAGAAGGCGACGACCGATCACATCGTCCTGCCCGACGACGTCGCTCTCTTCCTCGGCACGCACATCCGCAGCAACGTCCGCGAGTTGGAAGGCTCGCTCATCCGCCTGGCTGCGTTCGCCAGTCTGACCGGCGCGGCTTTGACGGTCGAGCTCGCCCAGGACGTGCTCAAGAACATCCTCGTCGTCCGCGGCGACAAGCCCGACGTCACCGCCATCATCAAGGTCGTCGCGGAAGCGATGCAGGTGAAGCCGCAGGACATCCTCGGCGACAGGCGCCAGCAGAACATCGCCCGCGCCCGCCAGGTGGCGATGTACCTGACCCGCAAGATCACCGCCCTTTCCTATCCCGTCATCGGCGAGAAGTTCGGCGGCAAGGACCACTCGACGGTGATCAACGCCGAACAGCGCATCGAACAGCTGATGGGAGAGGACCCCGAGCTGGCCCGCGTCGTCGAGTCGATCCAGCGCCGCTTGAACAGCTGAGAAAGCTGTGCACCGCATTGTAGACAAGCAGCCTGCCAAGCACTACACAGCCCGCACACAGGCTGAACCTGCTAGAGTCACAGCCTCCGCACCGAGCGACGAGCCACAGTTTCACAAGCTCTACTGCTACGACGAGATCTTCTCTTCCTGATCAGAAAGGTATNGAGTTCGCGCGCGCCCTCTACCGCGCCCAGGGGATCGTCGAGAAGAAGAGCACGATGCCCATCCTCGCAAGCGTCCTGTTGGAGGCGACGCAGGGAGAAGGCGGAAATCGCTTGCGGGTCTCCGCCTACGATCTGGAGATCGGCGTGACTGGCACCCATCCCGCCGAAGTGCTCAAGGCGGGCTCGGTCGCGCTCAAGCACAAGGAGCTCTACGACATCGTCCGCGCGCTGCCCGAAAAGACCCTGGTGCTCAAGCGCGAGGCGAACAACCGCGTCAAGCTGACGAGCGGCGCGGCGGAGTTCAACATCGTCGGCCAGGCAGCCGAGGACTATCCGCCATTTCCGCGCGCCGAGAAGGCGCAGATGGTCAAGGTCGACCCGACTTCGCTCTCGGAGATGATCGAGAAGACGCAGTTCGCCATCTCGGCCGACGAGACGCGCCACAACCTGAACGGCGTCTTCTTCGAGGCGGCGGAAGGCAGCGTGCGGATGGTCGCGACTGACGGCCATCGGCTGAGCCTGGCGCAGCGGCCGATCGAGGGATTTGCCCTCAAGCGTGGGGTGATCGTGCCGCGCAAGGGCCTGCTCGAGCTGCGCCGGTTGCTCGACGAGAACTCCGGCGGTGACTGCGAGCTCGGCTTCACCGAGACGAGCGGGGTGTTCCGCCGCGGCGACGTGACGATGGTGATGCGGCTCATCGACGGCACCTTCCCCGATTACATGCAGGTGATCCCGAAGGAAGCCGACCGCACCGTCACCGTCGACCGGCCGCGGCTGCTCGACACCTTGAAACGGATGAGCCTGCTCTCCAGCGATCGCTCGACCAACGCGGTGCGCTTCGAGCTGTCGGAAGGGTCTCTGCGCGTGACCTCGCAGAATCCCGACCTGGGCGACGCGCGCGAGGAAATTCCGGTCAGCTACAAGGGGCAGCCCCTGCAGATCGGCTTCAACGCCCGGTACCTGATGGACGTGCTTCAAGTACTCGACGCGGCCGAGATGAACGTCGAGCTGTGCGACGAGCTGTCGCCGGGCGTGCTCAAGCCGGCCGGCGATCCGGGCGTCGGCGCGCGCTACACGGCCGTGATCATGCCGATGCGCATCTGAATGCACGCCCTGTTCGCAGCCCTGTTGCTGCTCGCGGCGACCGAGGGGCGGCCGGCCAGGAAGGTCTCGCGCGATCCACGCACGCAAGGCCTCGGCCACAGCTGCAAGCAGAATTCCGACTGCAAGCATCGCGGCCAGCGCTGTCTCAAGGAGAGCGACGCGAACGGCAAGCCGAAAGAGCAGGGCCTCTGCGTGCTGCCGTGCGCGTCCTTCGAAGCCGGGACGACGAAAGTGGTTCCGGGCGCGCCGGTCGACGTCTCGAAAAAAGCCAAGAAGCCGCCGCCGCGCTGCCCGCCGAAGTACCAGTGCCGCACGGCGGGAGCGGGCGTGCCGATCGACATCTGCGTCAAAGAATAAGTCTCTTTGAGGCACGATGCTCCTCATCGAGATCCACACCAGCAATTTCAGAAATCTCGAGAATCAGCGCGTCGCGCTCTCGCCGCATACCACAGTCCTCTTCGGACAAAACGGGCAGGGAAAGACGAATTTCCTCGAGGCCTGCTACCTGCTCTGCACGCTGCGGCCGTTGCGGGCGCAGAAGCTGGCCGAGTTGGTTCGCCTCGGCACGCAAGATCCCGCGCTCGTGCAGGGCCGCTTCGAGCTGCCGGGCGGAGTCCGCACGGTCGAGGTCGAGATCGGCCCGCAGGGTCGACAGGCGCGGCTCGACGGGAAGACCGTCCGCGATCCCGACGAACTCTTCGGCGGTCTTGCTACCGTAGCTTTCACGCCCGACGATCTGGCGGTGGTCAAGGAAGGTCCGGACGGGCGGCGCCGGATGCTCGATCGCGCGGTGCAGAACCGCCATCCCTCGCACCTGTCGGACGCGCGCGACTACCTGCGCGCGCTGCGCTCGCGCAATCAGCTGCTGCGGGAGCGCGCCGGGCCGGAGCTGCTCGCGGCCTTCGATGAGCCGCTCGCGCGCGTCGGGGCGCGCATCCGCCAGCGGCGAGCCGAAGTCCTCGCCGAGCTGCTGCCGCACGCCCGGAGGGCATTCACCGAGGTCGCGCGGGGCGAGGCCGAC
>VBLM01000207.1 GCA_005879095.1 Deltaproteobacteria bacterium | reverse complement strand
CGCGCGCGTGTCCGCCCTGTCCGGCGACGAGCGCCGCTACGATCTCCTGCACGAGCTCGGCACGCGCCCGCGCACCGCGTATCTCGCCCGCGTGACCAACCCCAACCCGGAGCTCGCGTAATGGCCGAGAACGCCGCAATCTACGCGCTCCGGGGAACGGCGCTGATCGAGGGCCAGCAGGACGACGGCACCCTCAACAAGACGCTGCTCGACTTCATCTGGAAGGAGGCGCGTCCCGGCTGGTACACGCTGCTCTTCCTCGGCCTCGGCCTGACCGGCCTGCTCTTCGGCGCCATCACCATCACCATCGCCAAGGGCATCGGGATGTGGGGCAACAACATCCCGGTGGCGTGGGCGTTCGGCATCATCAACTTCGTCTGGTGGATCGGCATCGGCCACGCCGGCACGCTGATCAGCGCCATCCTTCTCCTCTTCCAGCAGAAGTGGCGCACCAGCATCAACCGATTCGCCGAGGCGATGACGCTGTTCGCGGTCATGCAGGCGGCGCTGTTCCCGGTGCTCCACACGGGGCGGCCGTGGTTCGCCATCTACTGGCTGTTCCCGTACCCGAGCACGCTGAAGATCTGGCCGCAGTTCAAGAGCCCGCTGATGTGGGACGTGTTCGCGGTCTCGACGTACTTCATCACCTCGCTGCTCTTCTGGTACATCGGGCTGCTGCCGGATTTCGCGGCGCTGCGCGATTCGTCCTCGAGCCGCCGCGCCCGCATCGTCTACGGCATCTGCGCCCTCGGCTGGCGCGGCTCGGCGCGGCACTGGCACCACTACAAGATCGCCTACCTCCTGCTCGCCGGACTCGCGACGCCGTTGGTTCTCTCCGTGCACACCATCGTCTCGTGGGACTTCGCGCTCAGCATCCTGCCCGGCTGGCACACCACGATCTTCCCGCCCTACTTCGTCGCCGGCGCGGTCTTCTCCGGATTCGCGATGGTGATGACACTGATGATCCCGGCGCGGAAGTGGATGAAGTTCAAGCACGTGGTGACGCTGCGCCACCTCGATTCGATGGCGAAGGTGATGCTGCTCACCGGCCTGATCGTCACCTACGGCTATTTGATGGAGTTCTTCGCCGCCTGGTACAGCGGCAACCCGTACGAGCAGCACATCTTCTTCTTCACCCGGCCGCGCGGGCCCTATGCATGGGCGTTCTACACGCAGATGTTCTGCAACGTCGTGGTGCCGCAGATGTTCTGGTTCAAGGCGGCGCGGCGGAACATCGCGGCGCTCTGGATCGGCTCGGTGCTGATCAACGTCGGCATGTGGTTCGAGCGCTTCAACATCATCGTCACCTCGCTGCACCAGGACTTCATTCCCTCCAACTGGGCGATGTACTACCCGACCTGGGTGGATCTCAGTCTGCTCGCCGGCACCATCGGTTTCTTCGGCACGCTGTTCCTGCTCTTCCTGAAATTCATCCCGGCGATCGCTCTCTCCGAAGTGAAGGAGCTGCGCCACGAGATGGCGCACGGCGAGCTGAACTACCAGCCTACCGAGCTCGAGGGAGCGAAGCCATGAGGCGCTTCGTCCTCGGCGAATTCTCCGAGCCGGCCGCTTGCGTCGAGGCCGCGCGCAAGCTGCACGCGGACGGCGTCCCCGGACTCGACGCGTACTCGCCCTATCCGCTCCACGGCATCGACGACGCGCTGGAATTGCCGCGCAGCAAGGTTCCGCTCGTCGCGCTCACCGGCGGCGTGCTCGGCGCGTGCGGCGGCTACGCGATGCAGTGGTGGATGAACTCGGTGAACTACTCGATCAACGTCGGCAACCGTCCGCCGCACGGCTTCTGGACCAACATCCCGATCACCTTCGAGAGGTCTTCGAGTCGGAACAGTTCCGCACCGCTTCGCTGGACAAATTCTGGATCAGCGCCGAAACCGAAGATCAGGACCAGGTCGCCTCGCTCGAAGAAAGGCTCCGCTCCGCCGGCGCCAGCCGCGTCCACACCGTGGTGGAGCAGGTATGACCGATTACCGACGACAAGTCTTCAAGCGCACCGCGGAGGCGCGGAGAGCGCGGAGAATTGCTATTACAAAAAAGCCTCCGCGTCCTCCGCGCCTCCGCGGTGCGCTGGTAGCCTTGATCCTGGCCGCCGGCTGTGGCGATACGACCTTGTTCGATCCGATGGAGCGGCAGCCGAAGTTCAAGGCCTTCGCCGCCAACTCCCAATACGAAGACGGCCGCGCGATGCGCCAGCCGCCCGCCGGCACCGTGCCGCGCGAGACGATCACCATGCGCCCCGAGATCACGCTGGGCACCGATCGCAAGGGCGCGATCGTCTCCGCCATCCCCATTCCCGTGACGCGCGAGCTGATGGACATGGGCCGCGCGAAGTTCGAGATCTTTTGCTCAGCCTGCCACGGCCTCGTCGGCGACGGCGTCAGCCCGGTGGCGACGCAGATGTCGCTGCGGCCGCCGCCGAATCTGAACAAGCAGCCCCGCGTCCCCGGCAACGTCTTCCAGGTGATCAGCCTCGGCTACGGCCTGACGCCGTCCTACGCGCCGCAGCTCACCGCCACTGAACGGTGGGCGGTGGTGGCGTACGCCGAGGCGCTGCGCCGCAGCCAGTCGGCTCTGCTCGCCGAGGCGCCGCCCGACATCCAGAAGAAGCTGCGCGAGGAAACACCATGAGCCACGAGGCAGCGCCGCTCCCCGACGCGAATCTTCCGCCCTTCGCCGGCGGCCGCCGATTGATGCTCGGCGCTGCAATCGCCGGCGCGGCCGGCCTGCTGGTGACGCTGCTGGGCGGCCTGGCTTCGCCGCGGCCCGCACTGCTCGCGTATCTGATCGCTTTCGTCTACTGGCTCGGCCTCGCCATCGGCGCGGCATCGCTGGTGATGGCGAACCACGCCACCGGCGCGCACTGGAGCGTCACCGTTCGCCGCCTCGGCGAAAACATCGCCGCCGTCGTTCCCATCTTCGTGCTGCTCTTCGTCCCGCTTTTCCTCGGCGCGCGCCACATCTGGTTCTGGGTCGCTCCACCGGAGGCGATCAGCAAGGAAACCCTGGAGCTGCTCGCGCACAAGCGCGTCTATCTCAACCTGATCTCGTTCTTCTGGCGCGCGGTCGCGTACTTCGCCATCTGGTGCGGAATCGCCTGGCGGCTGCGCGCGCTCTCGCTGCAGCAGGACGAGACCGGCGACCCCGCGCTGACCATCAGCGCGCGACGACTGTCCGCGCCGGGCCTCGCGCTCTTCATCCTCAGCCTGACCTTCGCCTCGTTCGACTGGCTGATGTCGCTGCAGCCCACCTGGTACTCGACCATCTTCGGCCTCTACGTCTACGCGGGCGCATTCGTGGCCTCGCTGGCGCTGATCTGCCTGATCACGACCGGACTGCGCTCGAGCGAAGAGCCGTGGGGCAAGGTGATCTCCGTCGAGCAGCAGCACAACCTCGGCAAGCTGCTGCTCGCCTTCACCGCTTTCTGGGCCTACATGGCCTTCTCGCAATACATGCTGATCTGGGCCGGCAACCTGCCCGAAGAGCTGCAGTGGATCGTGACCCGCAGCCGCGGCGTGTGGCGGCCGGTCGGGCAGCTGATCCTGCTCGGTCAATTCCTCATCCCGTTTTTCCTCCTGCTCTCGCGCGATCTGAAGCGCAGCCCGCCGGCGCTGGCGGCGGTCGCGGTGTGGATCCTCTTCATCCACTACGTCGACGTGTACTGGATCGTCATGCCGGCTGCCGGAATCGACCAGCTCGGCCTGCACTGGACGCACTTCACCGCCTTCGTCGGCGTCGGCGGCGTGTCGGTGGCGACCGCGCTGTTCCTGCTGCGCGGCACGCGGCCGGTGCCGATCAGGGACCCCTTCCTGCAGGATTCGCTGAGGTACGTGCAGCCGTGAGCCACAAGCCTTCACATGCAACCGAGCACATGGCGCCGCCCGAGGCGCAAGCCGAGGAAGGCATCAAGTGGAGCGCCGTCCTCGGCGTCGGGATCGGCTCGGTCATCGTCTTCGCCATCTCGATCCTGATCGTGCTGCGGATGCTGCACGCGCGCGAGAAGGCGCTGCAGCCGATGGGGCCCGATCCGATGCCGCTGCAGATGGGACAAGCCGAGATCGGCATCGTCGATCAGACGCCGTTCGACGTGACGCGCGCGCTGCAGAACTATCGCACCGACCGCACGCAGCGCCTCGAGACCTGGGGCTGGGTCGATCGCAAAGCCGGCACCGTGCACATGCCCATCGACCGCGCCATGGAGCTGGTGGTGCAGGAGCATCGCAAATGATCGCGGCGCTCCTCGTGGCGGCAGCCGCCGTCGCCGAGCCGGTCGACGTCGTCGAGCGGCTCGGCGAGCGCGTCGCCGACGCGCCGTTCATGGACACCGCGGCCAACCACGTCCAGCTGCGCGATCTGTCTGCGCGCGGCAAACCGGTGCTGCTGACGCTGATCTATTTCGATTGCCCGATGCTGTGCAGCCTGGTGCAGCAGGGCGTGATTCGCGCGCTCAACCAGACCGATCTGAAGCTGGGCGAGGATTATTACGGATTGACCGTCTCCTTCTCGCCTAAAGATTTGGTTGCAGAAGCACGGTTGAGGCAGGGCGGATACCTTCAGACTTTGAAGAATGCCGCCAAAGCGCGGCCCGCCGATTGGCCCTATCTGACCGGCGGCGAGAGAGCGATTCGCGCGCTCGCCGATTCGGTCGGCTTCCATTACCGCTGGGATTCCGAAGCGCAGCAATTCGAGCATCCGGCGGTCAGCGTCGTCCTCGGGCCCGACGGAAAGATCTCGCGCTACCTCTACGGAATCGAGATCGCTCCGCGCGACATGAAGCTCGCTCTGCTCGAAGCCGCGCAGGGGCGCGCCGGCACCACGCTCGACCGCGTTCTCTTGCGCTGCTTCAAATACGATCCCGCGAGCCGCAAGTATCACTTCTACGTGATGGGCGCGCTCCGCATCGGCTCCGGCGCGTTCGCCGTCGCGCTCGCGGCTCTGCTCGGCGTCCTCTGGTGGCGCGAGAGGCACAAGGCATGAACGAGCTTTTGCGCAGACTCCTGTTCCTGCCCGACCAGGCGTCGACGTTCGCGCGCGACATCGATCAGCTCCACTTCTTCGTCATCCTCACCACCTTCGCGGTCTCGACCGCGGTCGGCCTCACCGCCATCTTCTTCTTCATCCTCTACCGCCGCCGCTCCGATACGCAGACCACGCCGCACATCGAGCCGCCGGTATGGATGGAAGCGCTCTTCGTCATCGTGCCGCTCTTCTTCTTCCTGCTCTGGTTCTTCATCGGTTTCGCCGAGTTCGTCCGCCAGCAGACGCCACCCTCGGACTCGATGGACGTCTACGTGATGGGCAAGAAGTGGATGTGGAAGTTCGCCTATCCCGACGGACCCAACGCCATCAACGTGCTGCGCGTGCCGGCGGGCCGCAACGTGCGCCTGCTGATGACCTCGCGCGACGTGATCCATTCCTTCTACGTGCCCGAGTTCCGCATGAAGAAGGACGTGCTGCCGGGCCGCTACACCGATCAATGGTTCAACGCCGTCGAGCCCGGCCGTTATCAAATCCTCTGCGCCGAGTATTGCGGCGCCGGCCACTCGATCATGCGCGGCGAAGTGATCGTGATGCGCCCGCAGGATTACGAGGATTGGCTGGCGTCGCAGAAGCGGGGCCTTGCCAGCAGACAGGACGGCGCGCCGACCCTGTTCGACTTCGCTCCGCCGCTCGGGAATCTCGTCGAGCAGGGCAAGCGCGTGGCCGCCGAGCAGGGCTGCTTCAAGTGCCACTCCACCGACGGAACGCGCCACATCGGCCCGACCTGGCTCGACCTCTACCACCGCCGCGAGAGGCTCAACGACGGCAAGCTGATCGACGCGGACGAGGCCTATCTCACCCGCTCGATGATGGACCCCGCGCAGGAAGTCGTCGACGGGTTCCAGCCGGTGATGCCGAGCTTCGAGGGCAAGATCTCGGGGCCGGAGGTCGCGGCCCTGGTCGAATACATCAAGTCGCTGCAGAGCGACGCGGTCCGCACCGGACCGTCGGAAGGACCTGCCTATGCGCCTGTCCGAACCCGATAGCGCCCGGCTCGCCGGAACGCCGCCGGCGCCGAGCTACCTGACCGACGGCACGACGGTGATGTCGTGGCTGAACACGCGCGACCATAAGCGCGTCGGCGTGATGTTCCTGATCGCGGTGATCGCCGCCTTCTTTCTCGGCGCCATCTTCGCGTTGACGCTGCGGATGAAGTTGCTCCAGCCAGGGCCGTTCCTGATGGACGCGCTCAGCTACAACCGGCTCTTCACGCTTCACGGCATCGTGATGATCTTCCTCTTCCTCATCCCGTCGATTCCGTCGGCGTTCGGCAACTTTGTGCTCCCGCTGATGATCGGCGCGCGCGACGTCGCCTTCCCCCGGATCAACCTCGCGTCGTTCTACCTGTACCTGGCGGGAGCGGCGATCGCGATCTACGGCATGGTCCACGGCGGCGCGGACACCGGTTGGACTTTTTATACTCCGTCGTCCCGATCCTCCTCGGCGTGTTCATCGTCGGGTTCTCGTCCATCCTCACGGGCCTGAACTTCATCGTCACCACGCACACGATGCGCGGCGAGGGCCTGACGTGGATGCGCCTCCCGCTCTTCGTCTGGGCGAGCTACGCCACGAGCATCATCCAGGTCATCGCCACGCCGGTGCTCGGCATCACCGTATTGATCGTCTCGGTCGAGCGGTTCGCCGGATTCGGAATGTTCGACCCCGCGCGCGGCGGCGACCCGGTGTTGTTCCAGCACATGTTCTGGTTCTACTCGCACCCCGCGGTCTACATCATGATCCTGCCCGCGATGGGCGTGATCTCCGAGACGGTATCCGCCTTCTCGCGAAAGAATCCGTTTGGGTACAAAGCGATCGCGATGAGCAGCATCGGCATCGCCTTCGTCGGCTTCTTCACCTGGGGCCATCATCTCTTCGTCGCCGGCCAGAGCACGTTCGACGCCGGCGCGTTCGGAATCTTGTCGATGCTGGTCGGCGTCTTTACCGCAATCAAGGTATTCAACTGGATCGGAACGATGTACCGCGGCGCCATCGCCTTCAAGACGCCGTTCGCATACATCTGCGGCTTCGGCGTCGCGCTGGCGACGACCTCGCTCGACATCCACTGGCATGACACGTACTTCGTCGTCGCGCACTTCCACTTCATCATGGTGGGCGCCTCGGTGATGGCCTTCCTCGCCGCGCTCCACTACTGGTTCCCCAAGATGTTCGGCAAGACGTACCACGAGGGCTGGGGCCTGGTTGCCGCGTCGCTGATCATCCTCGGCTTCAACGCGACGTTCGTGCCGCAATTCCTGCTCGGTAATTTCGGAATGCCGCGCCGCTATTACCAGTACCCGGAACATTTCCAGGCGCTGAACGTCGCTTCGACCGCGGGCTCGACGCTGCTCGGATTCGGATTCCTCATGATCGTCATCTATCTGGTCATCGCGCTGCGCTGGGGCCAGCAGTCCGAGCAGAATCCGTGGGGCTCGAAGGGCTTCGAGTGGCTGACCGCTTCGCCGCCGCCGACGCACAACTTCGACGAGATCCCGACCATCACCCAGATGCCGCACGACTACCGCACGCACGAGCCGCCGGGAGTCATCCATGTCGGATGAAGCAGCCGGCCTGCCGGAAGGGATCCTCGCGCACCACTTCTCCTCGCTCGATCGCCAGAACGAGGCGATGAAGCTGGGGATGTGGCTCTTCCGCTCTACCGACATCCTGCTCTTTGCCGGACTCTTCACCGGGTATGCGGTCTATCGCTTTCAATTCCAGCTCGCCTTCACCGAGTGCAGCCGGCACCTGAACATCACGCTCGGCACGCTGAACACGGTGGTGCTGATCACCTCCAGCTTCACCGTCGCGATGTCGATCCATTTCGCGCGCACCGACCACCCGCGCGCCGCGGCCATCTGCCTGGCGCTGACGATCCTGTTCGCGCTCGGCTTCCTCGGCATCAAGGCGGTCGAATACAGCGAGCATTTCCGCGAGCACGCCCTGCCGGGAAAGTATTACGCCTCCGAAGAGGTGAAAGTCGCCGTCGTGGCCGGCATGAGCGTGCTCTCCTGGCTGCTCTGGCGCACGCTGCAGGGCCGTTATTCGTCGCGCTATTACACCGGCCTCGAGCTGGGCGGACTCTACTGGCACCTCGTGGACCTGGTCTGGATCTTCCTCTATCCGCTGCTGTATCTGATCTAGGAGCCGTCCGTGGCCGAGAGCGCGCTGCCTTCCGACAAGCTGCATTCGCCCGACGACCGGCACGAGGAGCACGGCCATTCGGCGGTGCCGTACCTGGTGGTCTGGATCGCGCTGCTCTTCTTCACCGCGCTCACCTACGTCACCGGAACCATGCACCTCGGCGGCTGGGCACTGCCGCTCGCGCTCTCGATCGCCTGCATCAAGTCGGCAATGGTCGCTTTGATCTTCATGCACCTGAAGGAATCGAGCGGCGCGACCCGGCTGGTGTTCGTCACCGCGCTGGTGTTCCTCGCGCTGCTGATGTTCTTCACCGTCGCGGACGTGGCCACGCGCTTCAAGCCGGCCACGCCGGCGGGAGCGCCCTTCGGCACGGAACGCTCGCAACCGGAAGGCCTCCTGGAGCACGAGATGCCGGCAGAGGAGTAACGATACTCATTTCGACGCGAAGGTCACTTCGATGTACTCGGAACGGCCGGGCTCGATCTTCACGGTTCGCTCGAAGGCTGCCGCACCCGGCTTCACGCACTTGACGTGCATGGTGCCGGCCGGGCGATCGATTTTAAGTGGCGTGTCCGGCCCGACCTTCTCCGTGCGCGCCGGACCGCCCAACGGCGCGACAGTGCAAGTGACCGGCTCTTCGCTGGATACCGAGAGCCTTCCGGGCAGCGGTTTCAAAGAGATGTCGAAGACAAGCGCCAGGTTCTTCGTCATCCAGACTACGCCGGGGCGCGATTCATAGCCCGGCGCGAGGATCTCGAACTCGTGTGTGCCTTCTCGCAGGTAGACGGGCTTGTCTGAGGCGTGCGATTCGCCGTCCACGTGGATCACGGCCTCTACGGGTAGCCCCTTGAACTGAATCGAACCGAGCGCGGCGCGCACCTTGCGCAAGGAGAAGGCGAGGAATCCTCCGGCGACGACTACGCTGAGACCGACAAGCACGAGCCCTAGCCGCGAGCGGCTGCCGGCGTCGTTTGCGTCAAAAATCCACGCGATGGCGACCACTACCGGTCCTGCAATCGCAAGGCCGATGACGACACCGGAAAGCACGGCGTCGGGCCAGTGCAGGCCGTGCATGACCGGCTCGATGATCTGGAGGACGGCAAAAGCAACGACACCGTATACGACCAGGGCGCGAAAGACGCGCCGCCGTTTCAACTCATTGACGAGAGTCCCTGCTTCCACTCTCGGCCCTCCGCGACGAATGCTACGGCGTTCCGACGATCACAGCAGACTAGAAGTACGCGAGCAGCGCAACGGCCAGCTCGGTCGCGCCCGGAATTCGCGTGAGCTCGGCGGAGAGGGAGAACCCGCCCGGCAGAGTGAAGCGCGCGGAACCCCCGAGCCGGAACAGCGAGCGCGGCTCGGCGGCGGGCAAGTACTGCCACTGCGCCGCGCCGAGCAGCACCACGGAATCGCCGATCCGCGCCCGCATCAAGCCCGACGGTCCGAGGCCGATGCGGGCCGGCCATTCGTTGAGGCCCTGCAAGTGCGGCGTCGCGACCACCGTCGCATCTGCCGTCGCCAGCAGCGCCAGCCGGTCATCGAAGAACGCCAGCGACGCGCCGCCGCCGGTTTCGAAGGCTCCCGCGAGGCAGCCGTTGCAGCCGGCGTCGCGCAAAGTCATTGCGCCCGCGCGCATCTTCCAGCTGATCGGCTGATCGAACCGATCCATCGGCGCGACCGAGGCGACGTCGGCGAGCCATGCGCTCTCGAGCCACAACGTCTGCGCGCGGACGTTGTAGCGAAAGCGCATCGGCAGGAACTCGAGCTTTGCCAGCTCCGGATATCCAGCGGGTGGATCGAGGAGGTCGTGGAGCGCGAGACGAAAATCGACAGTGGCAAACCCGCCAGTGTCGGAAGATGCGCCGCCGCCGAGGCCGGCGCGCATCGAGCCGTGGCCGCGATCGGGTGAGCGCAACGAAGGCGGCAGGGGCGGCAGCTCGTCG
>VBLM01000212.1 GCA_005879095.1 Deltaproteobacteria bacterium | reverse complement strand
CGAGAAGTTCAAGTTCAAGGTCATCAAGTTCAACAAGAAGCGCGGCAACATCGTCCTTTCGCGGCGCGTGCTCCTCGAGAAGGAGCGCGAGACGCTGAAGAAGGACACCCTCATGAAGCTGAAGGAGGGGGCCGTGCTCACCGGGATCGTCAAGAACCTCACCGACTACGGCGCGTTCATCGACCTGGGCGGCATCGACGGACTGCTCCACATCACCGACATGTCCTGGGGCCGCGTCGGGCATCCGTCCGAAATGCTCAATGTCGGGGATGAACTCCGCGTGATCGTGCTGAAGTTCGATCCGGCGACGGAGAGGGTTTCTCTTGGTCTGAAGCAGATCCAGGAGGATCCGTGGGCGCACGCGGCGGAGAAGTATCCGCCCGGCACGCGCATCACCGGGAAAGTGGTCTCTTTGACCGACTACGGCGCGTTCATCGAGATGGAGCCCGGTGTACCAGGTGTCCGCAGTGGTTCTCGACGTCGACGCCAAGGCGAAGAGAATTTCTTTGGGCATGAAGCAGATCGAGCCGAACCCGTGGACGCTGCTCGAGGAGCAGTACCCGATCGGGTCGGTCATCCGCGGCCAGGTCCGCAACGTCACCGACTTCGGCATCTTCGTCGGCGTGCAGGAGGGCATCGACGGCCTGGTGCACGTGTCCGACATCTCCTGGACGCAGCGGATCAAGCACCCCGGCGACCTGTACAAGAAGGGCGACGAGGTTGAAGCAGTCGTTCTCAACATAGATGTCGAGAACGAACGCTTCTCCCTCGGCATCAAGCAGCTGCATCCGGATCCATGGACGGAGCTGCCGACCAAGTACCCGATCGGCTCGTGCGTGAAGGGCAAGGTCACCAAGGTCGCCGACTTCGGCGCATTCGTGGAGATCGAGCCGGGGATCGAGGGCCTGGTGCACGTCAGCGAGCTTCGCGACGAGCGCGTCGAGAACCCGCGCGACGTGGTCAAGGAAGGCGACGAGCTCGACGTGAAGGTCATCGACATGGATCCGCACGAGCGCAAGGTCGCGCTGTCCGTGAAGGCCGCTTTGCACGAAGGCGACGACTACCGCGAATACATGCGCCAGCAGCAGGCCTCGGGCCGCGCCTCGTTCGGCGACGTCTTCGCCGACAAGCTCGGCAAGGGCCGCCGCGAACGCTGACTGAGTGATCGCGACCTGACTGTTCAGGCTTTTTTGGGGCAGCCGCGGCGCACAGCGCCGCGGACCTGTACAAGGGGGCTGCCGCCCCCTCGTACCACTCCCCCGCTTCGTGGCCCACCGATACGAAAACTCCGCCCGCGGATCGAGGCTCCCGCCCGATCACCTCGAAGGGACCGCGACGAAGGTGACGAAGTCGCTGCCGTCGAAGGCCTGTCCGACGATCTCGCCGCGATCGTTCACGTCGTTGGCATAGATGAGCAACGGCGACCCGGCGGGGACGAGCGCATTCAAATCGGCCATGACGCCGTTCGCAACCACGAACGCGCGGCTGCCTCTGCCGATCGACTGCCCGACGATCACCCCGGTCTCGTTGATCCCGTACGCGAGGCTGAGGAAGTCGCCGGGCAGCGTGCCGAGGTCCCTGATTCCGCCCTGCCTGGACCAGGAAAACGCGTGAAAGTTCGGGTCGTCCGGCCCGTCGCCCGGCAGATCGGAAAACCCGACCACCTGGCCACGTCCGTTGATCGCGGCGGCCGTATTCCAGGCGCCGCCGCCGAGGTTGCCGATGTCGGCCGGAACGCCGTTCTCCCAGATGACCGCGTGCGCCGCGCTCGAGGCGCCGACTGCCTTGTAGCAGGCGCCGGAGATGCCCACGACCTGGCCGCGGTCGTTGATCGCCGTGGCCGCCGAGGTCGGATCGCCCGAGAGTGGCGGCAGGGCCTGCGCGCGGCCGCCATCCCAGAGGACCGCTTCGAAGCCGAGCTTCTGCTTGCCGACGCACGTCGGATCATGCACGGCCGTCTCGGCCCAGCCGACGACCTGCCCTTGCCGGTTCGCGCCCGCGGCATAGCCATTGTTCCCGCCGAGCGTCGGCAGCGGGGACATCGCGCCGTCGCGCCAGACGAATCCGACACAAGTGTGCCCGGTGGTGGGAATGAACGCCGCGCAGCTCCATGTCTCGCCGAGCGGATCGACGGCGGACGTCTCGGAAATTCCGACTACGGCCCGCGAGGCGTGATTGGGCCAGGCAACGCCGCTGTTCGCGGCGGGTCCGCCGAGCGCGCCGAGGTCGACGGCCTGTCCGTGCACCCAGAGCGCGGCGTGCACGACCTGGTCTCCGGGGAGCGTCGACAGGCCGCTGATCCAGCCCGCATCGTCGATGCTGTTGGCCCCGCTCGCGCTCCCGCCGAGCGAATGAAGGGTGATGACCGAATAAGCCGGCGCTGCCGCAACCAGCACTGCCGCGATCGCGATCGTCATGTGAGCTCCTCCTGGGGAAGGACTGCGCGCTCACCGTACGGCTCGAGGCCGCCGCGGGATGGACGCCAGAGGACTTCGATTTGCCGCGCCGTGGACGTCTTCGGACGTCGAATTGTTCGAGCGCGCCATCCGCCGCGGCCGGCGCGCTATCATTCGCGCGTGGATCTCGACTGGCGCATCTGCTCGCGGGCGAGGCTGTCGCGCGACGCGCGCTTCGACGGGCGGTTCTACGTCGCCGTCCTCACCACGGGGATCTACTGCCGGCCGATCTGCCGCGCGCGCACCGCGAAGGAATCCAACGTCCGCTACTTTTCCACCGCCGCCGCCGCCGCCGAAGCCGGATTCCGGCCGTGCCTGCGCTGCCGGCCGGAGTGCTCGCCCGGCACCCCGGCCTGGCTCGGGACACCCAGCACGGTCTCGCGCGCGCTTCGGTTGATCGGCGAGAGCGGCCTCGACGACGGCGGCGTGGAAATGCTCGCCGAGCGCCTCGGCATCGGCTCGCGGCACCTGCGCCGGCTGTTCCTCAAGCACATCGGGGCCACGCCGAGCGCGGTGGCGCAGACGCAGCGCCTCCACTTCGCCAAGAAACTGATCGACGAGACGCGGCTTCCGATGAACCAGATCGCGCTCGCTTCCGGGTTCGGCTGCGTCCGCCGCTTCAACGCCGCCATCCGCGCCACCTACCACCGGACGCCGACGCAGATCCGGCGGCTCTCGCGCAGCCCCGGCGAGGCGGAGGAAAACCAGTACCTCTTCCGTCTCGGGTTCCGTCCGCCGTACGCGTGGGGCGCGATGCTGGCTTTTCTCGCCGCGCGCGCCACGCCGGGCGTGGAGGTCGTCGCTTCCGGTTGCTATCGCCGCTCGATCTCGATCGGCGGCCGCGACGGATGGTTCGAGGTCTCTCTCTCGCCCGGCGGCCAGACGCTCGCCGTGCGCATCGAGTTCGGCGATCCGCAGCTCCTCTTCGCCATCGTCGAGCGGATTCGCGCGATCTTCGATCTCAGCGCCGACCCGGCGGAGATCGCCCGTTGCCTGCGGAGCGATCCGTTGCTGGGCGAGCGGTTCGTGCCCGGCCTGCGCGTCCCCGGCTGCTGGGACGGATTCGAGCTCGCTGTGCGCGAGCTCCTCGGCCACTCGGCGGGCAAGGTCGTGAAGGCGCTGGGAAAGCCGTGTTCGCTCGCCGAGGGCCTGACGCATTTCTTTCCAACGCGGGAGGTGCTCGCGCAGGCGGACCTGCGCGCAATCGGAGTGCCCCACGACCGAGCCGAGGCCGCACAGGCCTTGGCTCGTGCTTTTTCCGCCGGCAAGCTTTCGTTCAGCGCCGGCGCCGAGCCGCAGTCGGTGGTTTCCTCGCTGTGCCGGATCGGTGTGCCCGCCGCTACCGCGCAATGGGTGGCGATGCGTGCGCTCGGCGAGCCAGACGTGTTTCCCACCGGGGATGCCGGGCTCCTTCGTTCCGCCGGGGTCC
>VBLM01000211.1 GCA_005879095.1 Deltaproteobacteria bacterium | reverse complement strand
GATACGGGCAGCACGCTGGCGGTGCGGTTGTACGAGATCGTCGCCCGCGTGCTGGCGAATTTCACCCGCGGCGTGGCCGCGGCCTCGCGCGCTCTCGAACGCAGGTTGCGGCGTTGGGTGCGCGCGGCGCCGGTCGCGTTCGTACCGAACGGATTGAATTTCGCGTGGCCGGTGAAGCGCGACGAACAATTCGCCGCGCGCGCGCGCTTCGGCATTGCGCCGGATGCTTTTTGCGTCGCGGTCGTCGGGCGGCTGTCGCCGGAGAAAGGACACCGCATCCTGTTCGAGGCGCTGCGCGGCCGCCCCGGCGTGGTCCTGCTCCTCGCCGGCGACGGGCCGCTCCGCGACGAGCTGCGGGCGGCGGCCCAGGGTCTCGACGCGCGGTTCCTCGGATTCGTGGAAGACACGCGTCCGATCTTCGCGGCGGCGGACGTCGTGGCGCTGCCGTCGCTGACCGAGGGTCTGCCACTCGTCGCGCTGGAAGCGATGTCGCTCGGCCGCTGCGTGGTGGCCAGCGCGGTCGGCGAGTTGCCGGAGCTGCTCGAAGGCGGGGCCGGGATCCTGGTTCCGGCCGGCTCGGCGCGCGCGTTGTCGGAGGGCCTGGATAGAGTCAAAGATGGGGAAGACCGTGCCGCGATCGAGGCGCGGGCGATTGTCCGGGCCCGGCTTTACGGCGTGGCGGCCATGGCCGGCGCGTACGCGTCGTTGTACGGCCGCGCGCTGTCGCCGATGTCCAGCACCTCGCGGTAATGCCGTGCGACCGCCCGCGCGATCTGCGCCGGTGTGAACGGCTCCACCGTCCGGCGTGCTTCGCGCACCAATGAGTCGGCGAGCTGCCGATCGCGCCACAGCCGCACCAGCGCGCGGGCAAATTCGGAAGGTTCCTCTGCCAGCAGCAGATCCTTGCCGCCGGTGTAGGGCAGGCCCTCCGCCGCGATCCGGCTCGCTACGACCGGCACGCCTGCGGCCCAGGCTTCGAGGATCTTGATCCGCGTTCTCGACCCGGCGCGAAGCGGAATTGCTGTCGCGAACGCGCGCTCGAGCCACGGCTGCACCAGCGGCACGCTCCCGGCGACCACGATGTCGTGCGCCGCGAGCGCCTGGATCTGCATCGGCGGATTGCGGCCGACGATGGCCAGCCGCGATCCGGGCAAGAGACCCCGGCAGCGCGGCCAGATCTCCTTCGCCAGCAGCAAGGCGGCGTCGATGTTGGGGCGCCAGTCGAGCGAGCCGACGAAGACCACGTCGCGGCGCTGCGCGACCATCGGCGGAGAAAGCGGCGGGATCGCATTCGGCACCACGCGCACCGCCGTGGCTCCCAACCCGCGGAACGTCTGCGCGTCTTTTTCCGAACAGGCGAAGATCAGATCCATCTGCTGCGCCAGCTCGCGTTCCAACTCGCGGATGCGGCCGGCCTGCCAGCGCATCGCCTTGCGCTGCCAGCGCGGCGCGGAGTCGGCCACCCGCTCGACGATCTCGGCTTCGACGTTGTGCGCGTCGAGGACCAGCTTCGCCTCCGGCTGCAGCCTGCGCACCAGCGGCCAGCAGAGCGCGGTGTGGGCGTGGTCGAAATGGATGGCGTCGAACTCCCGCTCCTCGAGCAGCTCGCGCAGGCGGGCCGGAAACCAGCCGTAGCGGCAGTAACCGGCGGGACAGCCGAGGACGAATCCCATCGCTTCGGCGAACAACGTGTCGACCGGGCCGGTCCGCGGGACGGCCCAGGCGCGGCCGCGAAGCGTGCGATCGAGCGCCTGGATGTCTTCTTTTTCACGCGCCCACGACAGCGAAGTCAGGTCGAACGCCGCATCGAGCGCGCGGAGCATGGTCAGCGCGCGCAAGCTCCCGCCGGTGTTGGCGGGCATCGGTACGCCGGGCAAGAGCGCCAGCACGCTCGCTTGACGTACGGCTGCGCTTTGAGGCGCCCCTCCCACGAGCGAAGGTTACGCATCGCGCCGACCCGATCAAAGTCCGTTATTTCACTTGCACGCCGCCGTCGATCCAGTCGATGCCGCCGCGGCCGTCGCGCAAAACGACCCAGAAATGAACGATTTGACCGACTGACCCACGTCGGGGCGCTCTCACCGGTCGACGTCAAGTCCGTCGAGTGCAGCCAGGCCATGCTCCCGTCGGTGGCGAAGAAACTGAACAGATAGTGCTCGGCCGGATCGTCCTTCGGAGCCGTGATCGGCTGCAGGCGAATGGTCTCGCCCGTGTGCACCTCCGGCATCTGCAGATCGACGAGCCGCGGGTTGGTATTGGCCGGCCCGCGCGCGGCGGTGCGCAACGTCAGCGTGGCGAATCCGGGGAAGGTGGCGATTGCGGTGCTGGCAGTGAAGCCGATCAGCAACGGCACGCCCTGGTCGAGCGTGGCGATGAGGCCGCCGGCATCGAACGCGCCTCCGTCCAGCTGCGCGGCGGCGGCGAACTCGAGAATGCGCGGATCGGCCAGATCGAGTCGCGCGGCGAACGGTCCTGCGTCGGGCAGATCGATGCCGGCGCTCCCCGGGCACGCCAGCGTGGCGGAGGGCACGCCGCTGAGATCGGTGCAGAGCGCGAACCGGACGGAGATCGGGACGCCGGATGGATCGACCGCGAGCGCCGTCAACGTCGTGGCTGGCAGTCCCGCGTCGGCTTGCAGAAGGAGCTCGGGCGGATCGGCCTTGATCCCCAGCACGCGCAGCTTGCTCACGTGCGTTTGCGCCTCGAGCCCCGCCGGACAGCCGGCGGCGAGGAACGCGATCGCTGCGGGAAGAAGCGCGCGCATCAGAACGATCCTTTCACGCCCAGCGTGGGGATGACCGGCAGGCCTTCGAAGTAGGCGTGCTGCGAGAAGTCGTAGCTGTAGACCGAACCCTCGATCGAGCGGTGGTTGTACGCGTTGAGCACGTCGACGTACGCGTCGAGCATCCAGGCGTCGAACGTCCAGGTGCGATCGATGCGGACGTCGAGCTGGTGGAAGGTCGGCAGCCGCAGCGAGTTGATCGGGCCGTAGATGGGCAGATAGGCGTCGAAGTTGGCGAGGTAGCGCGAGCCGGTCACCGGCGTATCGGGATTTCCGGTAATGATTCGATAACGCCCGCCGATCTGCCATCCGTTACCGATTCGATAAGAGGCCACCGCGGTCAGGTTGTGCGTCTGGTCGAAATCGAAGAGGCGGCGCGGCCCGCCGGGACGGTCGACGCGATCGCTGCGCGAGAGGGTATATGCGATCCAGCCGAAGAATTTCTCCGACAGTTCCTTCCTGATGAGTAATTCCAGGCCATAGACGCGGCCGACGCCGGCGTTGTCGAGCAGCTGCGGGCGGTTGACGCCGTTCACCGTTTCGACCGCGCTGGTCCGCACGATCAGGTCCGACAAGCCCTTGTAAAACGTTTCGACGCTGGCGAGGACGCCCGGCACCGGCCTCACTTCGACGCCGAGCGTGGCCTGCCAGGCGCGCTCGGGAAGAATGGCCGGATTGCCGAACGGCTGGGCCGCGTCGCCGTTGCGCGCGCCTTCGGAATACATCCCGAGGCCGGCTTTCAACGCGAGCCGTTCGGACGGCTCCCAGCGCGCCGAGAGCCGCGGCGTAATCGTCCCGCTGGCGTGCGGCTCGCGCGGCGAATACCGGTACAGGTCCGCGCGCAATCCCGGCGTGAGGACCAGATTCGGCAGCAGGTGGATTCGCGCCTCGGCCCACGCTCCCGGCGAGAGCCGGTTGAAGACCGTCGGCGGCAACGCGATGGTGGCGTCATCGGGCCGCGGACCCTGCGTGTTGAAGTCGCCTTCGCGGAACTGGAACGACTGTCTGAAGACCGCCGCGACGAGCAGCCGGCGGTTGGCGATGTCGACGCCCGACGCGAATCCGATCCTGTCCGAGATCTCCCACGTCGCGGTGCTGCGCAGGAACGTGTCGTGGCCGTCGAGGAGGAAGCTGCTGGGCCCGACCACGAAGCGCAAGAGGAGCTTCTCGAACATCGCGATGGTGTCGACGGTCACGCCGCCGCCGCGCCATTGGTGCTTGAGGCGGAACTGCTGGAAGCCGGTCTCGGCATCGATGGAACCGGAGAGGTTCGGATCCTGCGCGAGCGGACGCTCGACGAGCAGGCCGAGCGCGTCGTCGGAAGTGAGCGCGATGAACGAGAGTTGGTGCGCGCTGCCCGGCGGCCGCCAGTCCACCCGCAACTGTCCATCGTAATAGCGCGGGGCGACCGTCAAGCCGACGTCGCCGTTTCTGGGGATGACTTGCCGCAGGACGAAGTCGATGTAGCTGCGCCGGCCCGCGAGCGCGACGGTGAGGCCGGGGAGCAGCTTGCCTTCGACCAGCGCGCTCGACTCGAGCAGGTTGAGATTGGCGTACCCGTGCGGCTCCTC
>VBLM01000210.1:740-7886 GCA_005879095.1 Deltaproteobacteria bacterium | reverse complement strand
GGCGGCCGGGCGAAGAGGTCGAACACGCGCGGGTCCTCGGCGCCCAGCCGCCAGAGGGCGATGCCGCGCACGTGCAGCGGCTCGAGCGCCTCGAGCTGCGCTGCCATGGCCGGCGCGTCGAGAAAACGGACTTCGTGCTTCTCGTGTGTCTCGTCGTCGTCGTATTCGAAATGCGAGCTCTTCGACTCGGCCTCCCACTCGACGGGGACTTCGTTCTCGCGGGCCAGCGCCAGCGCCTGGCCGAAGGCGAGCTCCTCCGCCGGCCGCGCCGTGTCGCCGTCCGAATCGAGCGGCCAGTCGTAGCCGTAGGCGCCGAGCGCGACGACGATCTTGTCGGCCGGCGCCCGCCGCAGATAAGCCGCCGCGCTCTCGGCCACGTAATCCGGCGTCGCGATCGGCCCCGGATTGTCGGTCGAGGCGTGCTGGTCGTACGCCATCACCACCAGGAAGTCGGTTGCGGCCGCCAGCCGCTCGATCGGCACGCCGCGCGTCTCGGCCGGCACGTCCGCGCTGAGCACGAATCCGCGCGGATGCAATTCCGTCCACGCGCTCTCCACGAAGGCCGCGAACTCCTGCCACAGCCGGGGATCGAGGTCCTCGAAATCGAGGTTCACGCCGGCGAACCCGCGCTCTTCGCACAGCCGCGCGAGCCGCTGGGCCGCGTCTTTTCGCGATTTGTCCGTCGCCAGCAGCGTCTTCACCAGATCGCGGCGGAACTGCCCGTCGGCGTAGTTCGACACCGTCGGCGTCAATTCCAGCCGCGCCGCCGCCTGCGCGACGCGTGGATCCTCCTCGATGAGAAAGCTCCCGTCGGGCGCGAGCCGGATCCACTCCGGCATCGCGTGCGTCAGCTGATCGGCATGCGCCTGCAGCGAAGTCAGGCTCTGCGGGTCCCAGTTGACGGCGAATCCGGCCAGCACCGGCTCGCGCGCATCGGCCGGTTTGCGCCGCCGCTGCGCCGCCTGGGCCTCGGTCAGTAGCGTTTTGAGACGGGCCGCCTCATTTCGATACACCCGCTCGCGGGCCTTGCTCTCCAGCGGGTGGCCGGCCGGCAGCACTCCGCGCGACACCGGCGCCCGCTCGGGCTCGAAGGCGCTCTGGCTCCACGGCGCAGGAAAGATCGAGACGAGAAAAACGCCGAGCGCCGCGACCGCCACCGCGGCCCCCAGCACCGACGCGGCCCGCACCGCGTGCCCGCGGACTCCCGATTCATCGCGAAAGACGCTCATTTTGAGACTCTTTGACGCATCGCCCGCGGCTTAATGCAACGCCCATGCCTGTGCTAAACCCACCTCGTGCACGACGACCTCGAGCAACGCAAGTCGCAACATCTGGATCTCGTCCAGCGCGGCGAGGTCGAGCCCGACGCTGCCGATCCCCTCTTCGGCTGCGTACGCCTCATCCACCGCGCGCTGCCCGAGCTCTCGCTCGACGACGTCGATCTCTCGACCGAGCTCTGTGGCCGCGCTCTCAAAGCGCCGCTCATGGTCACAGGCATGACGGGTGGAACCGAGCGGGCGGGACAGATCAATCGCGACCTGGCGGCGCTGGCGCAGGAGACGGGCGTCGCCTTCGGCGTGGGATCGATGCGCATCCTGCTCGATCAGCCCGAGCTCTTGCCGACGTTCGCCGTCCAGTCGCGGCCGCCGCTGCTCTTTGCCAACCTCGGCGCGCAGCAACTCGTTCAGCGCGGGACCGATGCGGCGCTGAACCTCATCGATCTGATCAAGGCCGACGGCATCGCCATCCACCTGAACGCGGCGCAGGAGCTGGTGCAGGAAGGCGGGGATCGCGATTTTCGCGGGCAGGTCGACGCGATTTCCAGGCTCGTGCCGCGCGCGAACGTGATCGTCAAGGAGACCGGTTGCGGCATCTCGCCCCCGGTCGTCGCGGAGCTGTGGGATGCAGGCGTGCGGGCCGTCGACGTCAGCGGACAGGGTGGAACGAGCTGGCCCCGAGTCGAGCAGCTGCGGGCAAAAACACCGGAATCCCGCGGACTTGGCGCGTTGCTCAGCGACTGGGGAATTCCCACGGCGGCGTGCGTGGTCGCGGCGAGGATGACCTCGCCGCAGATGCAGATCGTCGCCTCCGGCGTCATCCGTTCCGGCCTCGATGCCGCGAAAGCGATCGCGCTCGGGGCCGACGTCGCGGGCTTCGCGCTGCCGATGGTGCGGGCCCACCAGCAGGGCGGCGTCGCGACAGCGCGGGAGACTCTGAAGGGCTGCATCGCCGCGTTGAAAGCCGCGTTTCTTCTCTGTGGCGCGCGCAATGCGGTCGCGCTGCGGGCATCGCGGCCGGTCCTGCTCGAGCCGCTGCGGAGCTGGATCGAGGGGCTGGCGGAATGATCGGCCGTGCCCCGGGAAAGGTGATCCTTCTCGGCGAGCACGCGGTCGTCTACGGCGAACCCGCCCTGGCGGCCGCGATCGGCAGGAACGTCACCGTCTTCGTCGAACGCGCCGACACCGTCGAATCCCCGGCGGTTTCACCGTCCGGATCGAGAGCGAAATTCCGTTCGGCAGCGGTCTCGGCAGCTCGGCGGCGCTCGGCGTCGCGCTGGCCCGCGCGTTCAAGCCGGGGTGCTCCGCGGACGAGGCGGCGCGGCTGGCGATGCATCTCGAGCGCGCCGTCCACGGCAAGCCGTCCGGCGTCGATCCGGCCGTCTGCGCGCACGGGGGCGTCATTTTTTTCCAGAAGGGCACCGTCGAACGCGTCACCGGGTCCGCCTGGCTCTGCGTGCTGCACAGCGGAATTGCCCGCGGCACGAAGAGCGCCGTGCTCGGCCTCGCCGAGCGGCGCAAGACCGATCCCGTGATTGACCGGAGCATCCGGTCCTTGGGCGAGCTCGCCCGCCAGGGGCGTTCCTTTCTCGAGCTGGGCGATCTCCGCGGCCTGGGTCAGACGTTCGAGGCGGCGCATTCGTACCTGCGCGACGGCCTTTCGGTCTCCTGTCCCGAGCTGGAGCGGGCGGTCGAAGCGCTGCGCAAGGCCGGCGCGCTGGGCGCGAAATTGACCGGCGCGGGCGGCGGCGGCGCTGCCATCGGGCTCGCGCGAGACCAGGCGCACGCGCGCGAGATAGCTGAAAAGACAGGCGGTTTTGCGGTAGGGATCGGAACGTGAAAGCCACCGCCGTCGCCCACGCCAACATCGCCCTGATCAAGTACTGGGGAAAGCGCGACGACGCGCTTCATCTCCCGCAGGCGACCTCGCTCGCGGTCGCGCTCGATCGGCTGCGGACGGAGACGAGCGTCGATCTCGGCGGCGCGCAGGACAGCCTCGAGCTCGACGGCAAACCGGCGGGCGCGTCCGAGTTGCAGCGGGCGCGTGCGCTCCTCGACGCAGCCGGCATTTCCGAAAAGGCGCGGATCGTCTCGCGAAATGATTTCCCGACTGCGGCCGGCCTGGCCTCGAGCGCGAGCGGATTCGCCGCGCTCGCCGTGGCTGCCTGTGCGGCGGCCGGGCAGAAGCGGACGCCCGAAGAGCTGTCCGCGCTGGCCCGTCTCGGCAGCGGTTCGGCGGCGCGCAGCGTCCCGGGCGGCTGGGCGGTCTGGGAAAGCGAGTCGGCGCGGCAGGTCTTTCCCTCGTCGCACTGGGACCTGCGCTTCTGTGTCGCCATCTGCGCGCTCGGCCCGAAGCAGACCGGATCCCGCGACGGCATGCGCGCGACGCGCGAGACCTCGCCGTACCATGCGGCGTGGATCGATCAGTGCCGCCGCGATCTTCCGCGCGCGCTGCACCTGCTCGCCGGCCGCGATCTGGCTGGTCTCGGGGCGCTGGCGGAGTCGAACGCGCTGCGGATGCACGCCGACGCGATGGCGGCCGATCCGCCGCTCTTGTACTGGGAGCCGGCCACGGTCGGCTGCCTGCAGGCGGTACGGACGTTGCGCGACGAGGGTGTCCAGGCCTGGACGACCATCGACGCCGGGCCGCACGTGGTCGCCATCTGCGCGCCCGAGACGGCGAAACAAGTCGAAACGCGGTTGCGCGCCGTTTCCGGTGTACTCGACGTGCTGGTCTGCTCGCCGGCGGAGGGCGCGCGGGTCGTCTCATGACGCAGCGGCTGTCAGCACCGGGAAAGGTCTTTCTGGCCGGAGAGTACGCGGTGCTCGACGGGCGGCCGGCGCTGGTCGCGGGCATCGACCGGGCGCTGCATGCCTCGTGGCAACTTGCACGAGATGTACAACTCGTACATCAGCCGTCGGGCCTCATCTGGGACGGCGGGCGGCCGCCGGAAGAGCTGCGGTTCGCGGCGCGCGCGGTCGAAACGGCGCTGCGGCTGTGCGAAGAAGAAGGGCTGCCGCGACGCGGGTTTCGCCTCGTCTACGAAGACGATTTCGTCTCGGAAACCGGCGTCAAACTGGGCCTCGGCGGGAGCGCGGCGGCCTCGGTGATCGCGGTTCGCGCGGCGTGCGCGGCGCAGGGACGGCTCCTGCCGGAAAAGGAAGCGCTCGCGCTCGCGGCCGCGGCGCACTTCATCGAACAGGGCGGCGCGGGAAGCGGCGCCGACGTGGCCGCCTGCGCGCTCGGCGGGGTACTCCGGGTTAGGGCGCGCTCGCCTTGGCGCTCGGCCGAGGAAGCGATGGCAGTCCCCGCGCGCGACCTGCTCCAAGCGAATGCGATCGACGCGAGCCGCGTGCGCGTACCCGCCGACTTGCGGCTGTTGCTCGCATTCACCGGCAAGCCCGCGGACACACGCGTTCTGGTCCGGAAGGTACGCGCGTTCATCGAGGGCGATCCGCGCCGCTGGGCGAAAGTGGCTGACGAGATCGGCGCCCAGGCCGAATCGCTCACGACCGCTCTGGAGGGCGGTGCGAGCGAAAAAGCTTTGGACGCCGTCCGCGCCGGCGCCGCCGCGATGGCGAGGCTCGGCGAAGAGGCCGGCGCCGGAATCATCACCACCGAGCTGGCGCTGGCGTGCGCGCTCGCGGCCTCGGCGGGCGCCGCCGGAAAGCCGAGCGGAGCGGGCGGCGGCGATTCCGCCGTGATCGTCGCCTTCGGTGACGAGGCGCGCGATCGCGCCGAGGCCGCGCTGCGCCAGCATTTTTCCGTACTCCGCGTCGCGCCGGCATGATTCTCGGGCTCGTCCTCAGTCTGCTCGCGACCGGCGAGAACGTGCGGGAGCCGCCCCCGCAGCCGCCGCCCGTCGCGCCGCAGATCACGCAGTTTCCCGAGGTAATCGAATCGGCCACCCCTGACTACCCGCCCGATCGGCTCGAGCGCGGCGAGACCGCCGTCGTGGTTCTTCGCATCGACATCGACGAGCAGGGCTCGGTCGTCCGGGCGGAAGTGGCGCAGAGCGCGGGCGCGGATTTCGACGCCAGTGCGCTTGCCGCGATCCGGAAATTCCGCTTCTCGCCGGCGAAGGACGCGACGGGAAAGCCGCTCCTCGTGCGCGTGCCGTTCACGATGCGGTTCGTGATCAACAAGAAGCCGGTGCCACAGAAAGTGATGACCGGCGTCGTACGCGGGCTGGTCCGTGAAGCCGGCACCAGGCGGCCGATCGCCGGGGCGGACGTCATCTCGGACGCCGGCGCAACCGCGGTCACCGGCGCCGATGGCAGCTACCAGATTTCGCTCGCCCCCGGCGAGCGCGTCCTGACCGTCTCCGCGCCGGGTTACGAGCAGCGCGAGATCAAGGTCACGGTCACCCTCGATTCGATCTTCGAAGCGCCGCCGGCCTGGTTGCACCGCACGGTCGTGGGCGGCCTGGAAGCGACGGTGCCCGGCGAGAAGCCGAAGGACGCTCCAACCCGCCGCACGCTGACCCACGACGAGCTCGTCAACGTGCCGGGTTCGTTCAACGATCCGATCCGCGCGGTGCAGAACCTTCCCGGACTCGCGCGCGCGCCGTTCCTTGCCGGGCAGCTTCTCGTCCGCGGATCGCCGCCCGCCGACACCGGGACCTACCTCGACGGTCACCGGATTCCGCAGCTCTATCACTTCCTCGGCGGACCCTCGGTGATCAACGAGCAGCTGCTCGATCGCATCGACTTCTTTCCCGGCGGCTATGGCGCCTACTACGGCCGCAACCTGACCGGCGCGATCGACGTCGGCACCCGCAAGGGCGATGCGCAGGGCATTCACGGGCAGGCGTCGCTCGATCTGATCGAGGCGGTCGGTTTCGTCGAAGGCCCGATCGACCCGCACACGGAGGTTGCGATCGCGGCGCGCCGCAGCCACATCGACCTCTTTTTGCCGCTCTTCATCCCCAACGACCCGAACCGCGGGGTGACGAGCATCGTCCCCGTCTACTGGGATTACCAGGCTCGCGCCGACCACAACGATCTCTCGCTGCTCTTGTTCGGCAGCAGCGACCGGCTGACGGTCGTGCAGAAGGGCGGACGGCGGACGCTGCCGTTGTCGATCGACACGAGCCTCGGTTTCCACCGCGCGGTGCTGACCTGGAAGCACGAATTGTACGACACGCTCTGACTGAACGTGTCGCCGGCGCTGGGCTGGACCAAGCAGTCGTTCAGCAGCGAGGGCGCGGGAACCGGCTCGTTCGCGCAGACCCAGAGCGGCGACATCACCATCCTGACCGGCGAGTTCCGCAGCGACCTCCGCTGGAAACCGCGCGGCTGGCTCGAAGTGCGGGCGGGGACCGACATCGAGCTCGATCGCGCGGAGTACAGCTTCGACATCCAGTCCTCGATCCAGCTGCGCAACCTGGGCATCCCCATCACCCAGCGCGACGTCTTCTCGCGCGTGCAACCGGCTCAATTATGGGGAGAATTCGCCGAAGCCCAGATGACGTTCGGCCGCCTTCAGATCACGCCGGGCCTGCGGCTCGACCAGTACCACTGGCGCGAGCACGCGCGGTGGTCGCTCGATCCGCGGCTCTGGGGACGCTATCAGCTCTCCGATACCTGGGCGGTCAAGTCGTACGTCGGCCTCTACCACGAGCCGCCGAACGGGCAGCAGATCGACAACGACGTCGGCAATCCCAACCTCGGGCTCGAGCGGACGGTGCAGACCGGCGCGGGCCTCGAGCACCGTTTTTCCGACGTCTGGAGCGCGAGCGCGGAGGTCTTCTACAACCGGCGCGGATCGTTGATCGTGCGCGTCGACCCGGTGCTGCTGCCCGACCAGACGGTCTACAACCCGCGTCTGCTCAACAACGGTATCGGCCGTGCGTATGGACTGGAACTT
>VBLM01000210.1:0-674 GCA_005879095.1 Deltaproteobacteria bacterium | reverse complement strand
CGACACCGGGGTGGGAGCTGTCGACGCGGTACCGACTGGTCTCCGGCAACCCGATCGCGCCGGTCGACTACGCCACCTTCGACGCCGACACGGGCTCGTACATCGCCACCCGCGGCACGCTCGGCGACGCGCGCGAGCCGCTCTTCAGCCAGCTCGACGGGCGCGCGCAGTACACCTGGACGTGGACGTACTGGCAGCTCGCGCTCTACCTCGACGTGCAGAACGTCACCAACCGCACCAACGAGGAGTTCCACGTCTACGACTACCGGTATCGCGACCAGGGCAGCATTTCGGGGCTGCCGATCCTCCCTACCTTCGGCTTGAAAGGAAAGTTCTGATGAGGTGGCTGTTCGTGTTGCTTCTCGTTGCCTGCACGCCGAACTTCGAGGCGGCCAGCGACGTCAACGATCTGCGTGTGCTCGCCGTCCAGGCCGAGCCGCCCGAAGCGCAGTACGACTCGACCAGCGCCGACCCCGTCCACATTCGCATCCTCGCCGTCGACCCCGGCCGCGAAGGCGCCTTCTCGCTGATGAAGTGGGACATCTGCGCACCCACCGACTCGCGCCGATGCCTGAACGGACCGATCGTGCCCCAGGCCTCGGGCTCGCAGAGCCGCCACGGCGGCACCGAGTTCTCGACCGACATCGCTATCCCGGCGGGCCTCGTCGAGCTCC
>VBLM01000019.1 GCA_005879095.1 Deltaproteobacteria bacterium | reverse complement strand
AACGCCGGCGACCTCGCGCGCGCACCCGCGCTGCGGCTCGATCTGGCGCCGCGGCTCGCGATCGCCGGCCCGGCCCGGTTTCCGCTCGATCTGCGCCTCGACCTCGGCGGCCGCGTCGACGGCTGGCTGATCGAGGGCTTTCCCGATCGCGATCGCACCCGCGCCTACGGACTCGTCGGCGGCCGGGCCGCACTGCCGCTGGAGCGGAAATTCGGGACCGTCCTGCACCGCATCGAACCCGCCTTGGAAGTGCGCGCGATCAGCCGATCGCTGCAGTCGGGCGGGCCGCCGATCGGCGATCTCGCCGACGCAGGCGGCGCGACCTATTCCGCGGCGCCCGATGCCGCTCAACAGGGTCTGGCGCCGGGTGTCGGCATCCTCGGCGTCCCTGCCTCGCGCCGCGCGTACGACGAGATCGATTTCGCCGCGCCCTCCACCGGCGCCGTCGAGACCACGTTTTCGCTCTCGCAATCGCTGTGGACCAAGCCGATGTCGCGTTTCGTCCGTTTCGATCTGCAGCAGGACGCGCTCCTCTGGACCTACGGCGGCCGCGGCCGACTCGGCGAGGGCAGCGCTACGGGCGGCCTCACGCTGGGGCCGTTCAGCGCGGCCGGTGGAATCCGGTTCGACTGGTCGCAGCACGCCATCTCCGCCGTCGGCCTCAACGCGGGCGCGCACGACGCGCGGTCAGACGAAGTCCACGCCAGCCTCTCGCTCCTGCGCGGCAGCTCGAGCGAACGTCTACGCGGCGGAATTGACGAGCTTTTTTCGGCCGCCCGCCTGGCCAGCGCGCCGGGTGACATGCAGGGCGGTGCGGGCGCCGGCATCTCCGGACCAATTCCGCTCGGCCTGCGCGCCGGCTACGACATCGGCCGGTACATCGGCCCGCTCCGCCAGGACCTCCCCGACTGGACCCACTCCGCCGGCCTGATCTACGAAACCGCCTGCCACTGCGCCGGCCTCCGCCTCACCGTCGCGCTGCCCTACAAGAACGGCCATCTGCTCGGCGGCCCAACAATCCACCTCTTCATCGACTTGAAATCTCTCGGTTCCTTCGCGACATTCTAGGCATCGTTTCACTGGCAGTGTCTGGAAACTCTCATGCGCGCTGATAGGGACGCCGCTTTCACCACCGAACCGGGGGACCGGCGTCCCGAGATGGTACAGGCCAGCGTCGTCAAAGAAGTAGGGCGCAGGATCCGCCAGCTCCGCATCGCCCGCGTCGAGCCGCGCATGACGCAGGAGGATCTGAGCGAGCGCGCCCATATCAGTGTCTCGTTCCTCTCGATGATCGAGCGGGGCGAACGGTCGCCTCATCTGGAGACGCTGGCGAGCATCGCCGAGGCGTTGCAGGTGCGGATCTCGACGCCTGCCGCAAGTACAACCTCGGCAAGCGCGACGTGGACCGGCTCGTCGGCGTTGTACGTACGATGTTCGCTTGACGCTGGCGCCGTAGCCCGGCACGTTGCGCGCCATGGCTGAGCTGCGCGAGGAGCAGCGGGGGCGCGCGCGCTGGTTGATCATCGATCGGCCGGTGCAGCGGAATACGCTGACGTTTGGTCTGCTTGGCGAGCTGCGGGCGGCGTTGGCCCGCGCTGACGGCGAGAGCGAAGTGCGCGCGGTCTGCCTGACGGGCGCCGGCGAGAAGGCGTTCTGCGCGGGCGCCGATTTGACCTCGGCGCTCGAGGCCGGGCCGCTGGCGGCACACGAGGGGCGGCGGGCGTATGCGGCGCTGCTGATCGATCTGGCTCGGCTGGGAAAGCCGGTGATTGCGGTCGTGAACGGCGCGGTCCTCGGCGGTGGGATGGGACTCCTCGCCGCGTGCGATCTGGCGATCGCCGCGGACGACGCGCGCTTCGGGACGCCGGAAGTCGATCTGGGCCTCTTTCCCTACATGGCGCTCGCGCCGCTCACGCGCTTGATCGGCCGGCGCGCCGCGCTCGAGCTGATGCTGACCGGGCGCAGGATCGACGCTGCCGAGGCGCGCTCGCTCGGCCTTTTGAACGAAGTCGTGTCCAGGCCGCAGCTGGCGGCGCGCGCGGCCGAGCTGCTCGAGACGCTGTGCGCGAAGAGTCCGGTCGCGCTGCGGCTCGGGCGGCGCGCGTTCTATGCCACGCAGGATCTGCCGTACGAGCAGCAGCTGGAGGCGCTCTGCGCGCAGCTGTCGCTCAACGCTCTCGCGCAGGACGCGGCCGAGGGCGTGGCGGCGTTTCTCGAGAAGCGCAAGCCGGAGTTCAAGGGGCACTGATGGGAAACGACAAAGTGATCGTCACCTGCGCGCTCACCGGCGTGCTAGCCAACCGCGACCAGTGCCCGTGGGTCCCGTACACGCCGGTCGAGATCGCCGAGGAAGCGCGCCGCGCACACGAAGCCGGCGCCGCCGTGGTCCACATCCACGCGCGCACCGACGAGGGCGGACCGACCTTCGAACCCTCCACGTACGCCGCCATCGCTTCCGAAACCCGCAAGCGCTGCCCGATAATTCTGAATTTCTCGACCGGCGGGGCGGGACCGATGGAAGGCCGCGTCGCGCACATTGCGCAGGTCAAGCCGGCCATCGGCGCGCTCAACATGGGCTCGATGAACTACGCGAAGTATTCGGCCAAGCGGAAAGACTTCGTCTTCGATTTCGTCTTCGAGAACACCTTTCGCGACATCTCCTTCCTGCTGCGCACGATGAAAGAGGCGAACGTCAAACCGGAGCTGGAGTGCTTCGATGTGGGACACACCAACTCGATCTGGCCGCTGATCGACAAGGGCCTCTTGAAACGCCCGCTGCAGTTCAGCTTCATCATGGGCGTGCTCGGCGGCATCCGCGCCACGGCGGAAAACCTCGCGCTGCAGGCGCGCGAGGCGCCGCCGGACAGCACCTGGGAAGTGATCGGCATCTCGCACGAGCAATGGCGGATGGTGGGCGCGGCGCTCGCGCTGGGCGGGAACGTCCGCGTCGGACTCGAGGACAATTTCTACCTCGACAGCGAAGGGAAGGAGATGGCGAAAAGCAACGGCGATCTCGTCGCCAAGGCGGTCCGGATGGCGCGCGACGTGGGCCGCCAGCCGGCGACGGTCGACGAAGCGCGCCGAATGTTGACGCTGGATGCGCCGTGGTAGCGCTGCTCGCGGTCCTCGATCTGCTGATCGTCGATGCGCGGGTGATCGACGGCACGGGCGCGCCGTGGTTTCGCGCCGACGTCGGTGTACAGGGCGACAGGATCGTGCAGGTCGGCAAGCTCGGGGACGTCCCGGCGACGCGGCGGATCGACGCGCGCGGCCGCATGCTGGCGCCCGGATTCATCGACATGCTCGGCCAGTCGGAGCTCTACGGACTGGTCGATCCGCGCGTCGAATCGAAAGTGCGGCAGGGCATCACCACCGAGATTACCGGCGAGGGCGAGTCGGCGGCGCCGGTGACGCCGGCCATCCTCGCCGAGGCGAGGCCGTGGCTCGACAAGTACAAGCTGACCGTCGACTGGAACGACATCGCCGGCTTCCTGCGCCGCTGGCACGCGACGATCAACCTGGGCACCTTCGTCGGCGCCGCGAGCTTGCGAGAAGCCGTGCTCGGTTACGGCGAGGTGCAGCCGATACCGGAGCAGCTGCAGCAGATGGAGAAGCTCTGTGCGCAGGCGATGGAGCAGGGCGCGTTCGGCGTCTCGTCCGCGCTGATCTACGCGCCGGCGTCGTACGCGCGCACGCCGGAGCTGATCGCGCTGGCGAAAGTTGCGGCTCGTTACGGGGGTGTGTACGCGACACACATCCGCGGCGAGGCCGACACGCTCGCGCAGGGCCTCGACGAAGCGATCGAGATCGGCCGCGAAGCGCAGATTCCGGTCGAAATCTGGCACCTCAAGGCGGCGGGCCGCAACAACTGGGGCCGGATGAAGGAGCTCGTCGCGCGCATCGAGAGAGCTCGGGCGCTCGGCGTCGACGTCAGCGCGAACATGTACCCGTACGCGGCGGCCGGAAACGGCCTCGCGGCGCAGCTTCCCGGCTGGGCACTGGCCGGCGGCACCGAGGCCTCGCTGGCGAGGCTGCGCGATCCAGCGCAGCGCGCGAAGATCGTGAAAGACCCGTGGTTCTGGCACGGCGGGCTCGGCGCGGAGACGCCGGACGGCATCCTGATCGCGTTCGTCCTCGATCCGAAGTTGCAGCGCTACGTCGGAAAGCGGATCTCCGAGATCGCGGCCGAGGAGAAGAAGTCGCCGGAGGAGGCGATCGTCGATCTGTTGATCGCCGACCGGATGCAGACCGGCGTCGTCCGCTTCGTGATGAGCGAGGACGACGTGCAGCTCGGCCTGCGGCAGCCCTGGATCTCGCTCGGCACCGACAATCCCGGCTTTTCGCCCGATGGACCGTTCGCGGACGTGAGCCTGCATCCGCGCGGATGGGGATCGGCGCCGCGCCTGCTCGGGCCGCAAGATGACCTCGCTGCCGGCGCGCCGGATGAGATTGTTCGATCGCGGCCTCGTCCGGCCGGGGATGGCGGCCGACCTGGTCCTGTTCGATCCGGCGGCCGTCCGCGACCTGGCGACTTATGAGCAGCCGCGTCAATTCGCCGCCGGAATCGATACGGTGGTGATCAACGGCAAGGTCGTGATCGACGAGGGAAAGCTGACTGCCGAACGCCCCGGACGCGCGCTGCGCAGACAGCTTGACACGGCGCGGTAACGCACCTATCCGAAAGCGCCATGAAGAAGATTCGACTGCTCACGCCAGGTCCCACACCGGTGCCGGAGCGGCTCGCGCTGCGGATGGCGCAGCCCATCGTCCACCACCGCTCGCCGGAGTTCGAACAGGTCTTCGCCCGCGTCCGCGAAGGCCTGCAGTGGCTGTTCCAGACGAAGCAGGACGTGCTCGTCTTCGCCAGCTCGGGCACCGGCGCGATGGAGGCGTCGTTCGTCAATTTCCTGAAGCGCGGCGACACCGTGATCGTGATCGACGGCGGCAAGTTCGGCGAGCGGTGGGGCAAGTTCGCCAAGGCGTACGGCGTCAACGCCGTCACGTTGAAATGCGAGTGGGGCCGCCCGGTCGAGCCCGGGGCGGTGGAAAAAGCGCTGCGCGAGAATCCGTCGGCGAAGGCCGTCTACGTGCAGGCCAACGAGAGCTCGACGGGCGTCTATCATCCGATTCGCGAGCTGGCGCAGGTCACCGCTCGCAGCCCGGCAATCCTCGTCGTGGACGCCATCTCGGCGCTCGGCGCGATGCCGCTGCCGATGGACGAGTGGGGCATCGACGTCCTCGTCAGCGCGGGCCACAAGGCGCTCGGGCTGCCGCCGGGAATTGCTTTTCTCGCCGCCGGCGACAAGGCGTGGAAGCTGAACGAGACCGCGGATCTTCCGCGCTTCTATTTCGACGCCAAGCGGGAGCCGGGCTCGACGAGTCGCTGCAGATGTTCCGCGAGGAAGGCCTGGAGAAAGTCTTCGAGCGGCATGCGCGGATGGCGCGGGCGGCGCGAGCAGGGATGGAAGCGCTCGGGCTCAAGCTCTTTTCGAAGAGCCCCTCGCCGTCGATGACCACGGTCGAGTCGCCGGTCGACAGCGAGAAGCTGACCAAACATCTCTTCAGCAAGTACGGCATCAAGCTCGTCGGCGGCCAGGACGCGGCGAAGGGCAAGATCTTCCGCATCGCGCATCTCGGCTACTTCGACGATTTCGACATGCTGGTCGTGATCGGCGCGGTCGAGCGCGGCCTGCACGATCTCGGCTGGAAAGTCGAGCTCGGCGCCGGCCTTGCCGCGGCGCAGCGGGCTTTCGCGTGACACGGATCCTGATATCCGACGAACTTTCGCCCGAGGCGAAGGGCATCCTCGAGCGCATCCCCGGCGCGCAGGTCGATTTTCGCCCGGGGCTTTCGAAAGCGCAGCTGCTCGAGGTGATCGGGCAGTACGACGCGCTCGCGGTGCGCAGCGCGACGAAGGTGACCGCGGACCTGCTCGCCTCCGCCCCGAAGCTGCGCGTAATCGGGCGCGCCGGGACCGGCGTGGACAACATCGATCTGGCGGCCGCCACGCGGCGCGGTGTCGTGGTGATGAACGCGCCGGGCGGCAACAGCGTGGGAGAAGAAGAAGTACTCGTCGGGCCGCGAGCTGGCCGGGAAAGTGCTCGGCGTGATCGGCACCGGCAACATCGGACAGCTGGTCGTGCAGCGGGCGAAATCGTTCGGCATGAAGGTCGTCGCGTACGACCCGTTCCTCTCGCCGGAAGCCGCGGCCAAGCTCGGCGTCGAGCTGGTCGACCTCGCCGAGGTCTTCCGCCGCGCCGACGCGATCACGCTGCACGTGCCGCTCACCGAGCAGACGCGGAACATGGTCAACGCCTCGACGCTTTTGCAGATGAAGCCGGGCGCGCTCCTCGTCAACTGCGCCCGCGGCGGCCTGGTCGACGAGAGAGCCCTGGCCGATGCTTTGAGGTCAAAGCATCTCGGCGGCGCGGCGCTCGACGTTTTCGATCTCGAGCCGCCGCCCGCCGACCATCCATTGTTTACCTGCGAGAATTTCATCGCCACGCCACACCTCGGCGGCTCGACCGAGGACGCGCAGCAGAACGTGGCGGTGATCGTCTGCGAGGCGATGGTCGAGTATCTCGCCACCGGCACCATCCGCAATGCGGTCAACGTGCCGAGCGTCTCAGTACGCGCTGCAGGGCGAGTGCGCGGCGGCGCCGGAGGAGATCGAGATCGCCTACTCGGGTGAGGTCGCGCAGCACCCCAGCGCACCATTGACCGCCGCTGTGTTGAAAGGTGTCCTCGGAACCTTCCTTGCCGAGCCGGTCAACGAGGTTTCGGCGCCGGCGCTGGCCCGCGAGCGCGGCCTCTCGGTCAAGGAGGTGAAGACGAGCGAGACCCCAGATTTCACCAGCCTGGTGACGCTGCGATTGCGGTGCGGAAAGATGATCACCACCGAAGTCGCGGGTACCATCGTCGGCAAGCGCGAGCCGCGCCTGGTGCGGGTGGACAAGTTCGAGCTGGAGGCGGTGCCGGAGGGATTCATGCTGGTCCTGCACAACAACGACGAGCCGGGCGTGATCGGCAACGTCGGCCTCACGCTCGGCGAGGCGCACGTCAACATCGCCCAGTTCGCGCTGGCCCGCGACCGCGCGCGCGGCGAAGCGCTCGCGCTGGTCAACGTCGACACCCCCGCCAGCGCCGAAGTCCTCGATCGCTTGCGCAAGTTGCCAAACGTCCGCCGCGTCCATCAAGTGGCGCTATGAGGGCCCGGCTTCAAGCGCACCGCGGAGGCGCGGAGAACGCAGAGAAATGATTTACAAAAACAAAAAAACTCTGTGCTCTCCGCGCCGCCGCGGTGCGCTTTTGTGCCTGCCCTTGTTGCTCGTAAGTTGCAGGAAGGCCGAGCCGCCGAAGGCGAAGCCGAGGCCCGGAGAGATCCAGATCGAGACTCCGCTGGTGAACAAGGCGCTCGACGAGGGCGCGGAGCGCTGGTTTCTCTTCAATCTCCCGTCCGACGTCGCCGAGCTGGCGGGAAAGCCGCCTCACGTCGTTCGCCGCGGAAGACTGGTGATACACGGGCGGTTCGTCGACGCCATCTTCCCGACCGAGGAAATGCATTTCAAGGCTTCGTCCGATCGCTCCGAGATGCAGTCGGACGGTACTTACCGCCGCGGCGCCCCGCCGTGATAGTGACTTAA
>VBLM01000204.1 GCA_005879095.1 Deltaproteobacteria bacterium | reverse complement strand
CTCCGCGCACGCGCGCAGCACTCTTTATACCACGTATACACAGTCGACACGCACACCGTCTTCGCGCTCATGCGCATGATGCGGCTGCGCTCCGGCGCGCTCGACGAGGAAGAGCCGGAGCTGACCCGCGTCGCCCGCTCGCAGCAGCGGCCGCTGGTCCTGATGCTGGGGCTGCTCTTCCACGATCTCGGCAAAGGCCTCGGTCCCGATCACTCGGCTCGCGGCGCGGAGCTCGTCCGGGCTTACGCGCAGCGGATCGGGCTCGACCCGGCCGACGCCTGCGACATCGAGTGGCTCGTCGCGGCCCACTTGCGCATGAGCCACATCTCGCAGCGGCGCGATCTCGAGGATGCGGCGCTGATCGAGAGCTTCGCCCGCGAGGTCGAGACCGTCGATCGGCTGGAGATGCTCTACCTCCTCACCTACGTCGACATGGCCTCGGTCTCCACCGAGAACTGGACCCAGTGGAAGGGCCACCTGCTCCAGAATCTGTACGAAAAGACGCATGCCACCATGCTCGCGGAGGGTCTCGGCGTTCCCGTGCACGCCCACTCGCTGGAGGAGCGGCGGGCCCGGCTGGCGCGGCTGCTGGCGGGCGGACAGGCGGCCGAGTTCGTCGAGGTGCTGCCCGAGCGCTACCTGGCCGCGACCCGGCCCGATGTCGCAGCGCGGCATCTAAAATTGTGGACGGTCGCGAAGAAGACCGGTTTCGCCAGTGAGCTACACCGATCCGCCTCTGGCGAGACGGATCTGACCCTGGTCGCCGACGACCGCCCCGGCCTGCTCGCGATCTTCACCGCGGCGCTGGCGGCAAACGGCATCGACATCCTCGGCGCGGAGGTGAACTCGCTCGATCAGGGCGTCGCGCTCGACACCTTCGTCGTCCGCGAGACCGGTGGCGGCGCGCCCTCGGAGGCGCGGTGGGAAGCGGCGCGGACCGATCTGCTGCGGCTGCTCTCGGGTTCGGACGACCCCCACCGCCTGGTCCAGAAGCGACTGCGGCGGGCCAGCTGGGCCAGCTCCGCGGCGCCTTCGGTCGAGACGAAAGTTCGAGTAGATGACGTTTCGTCGGCCGAGATGACCATCCTCGAGGTCTTCACACAGGACCGCCCCGGACTTCTGCACACCATCGCCGACGCCTTGCACAGGGCGGGCGTGAGCATCGAAGTCGCTCGAATCGCCACAGAAGGGAACCGCGCTACCGACGCCTTCTACCTGAGGGACGTATCGAGCGCCCGCCTGCCCGGCAGCTCGGGGAAGATCAGCGACCCTGTGAGGCGCACGGAGGTCGTCCAGACCGTGCAGAGTGCGATCGCCTCTCTCGCGGGCCGGGGCTGACCCTTTTCCTCAGCAGTCCCGTACGGTTGCCAGCTTGCGGGGCGCGGCCCGCCAACCTAGCTTACGGCTGTCCATGTGTGGTGGACGACACCGCATGCGGTCAAAGGTAGGTGGAAGTGGCAGTCCGATTGCACAGACGGAAGACCAGCAGGCGGCCGGCACTCAAATTGAAGAGGGCAGCCGAGGGGGCGATGAGTGTCCGCGACGCGGGGCGGCTTGGCGGACTCAAGGGTGGGCGGAAGGGCGGCCTCGCGGTGAAGGCGGAACGGGGGGTCGAGTTTTTCCAGGAGATCGGCCGGCTCGGTGGACGCCGGGTCCGCGACTTGATCGCGGCAGGCCTCAAGGCGACCGAGCGGCAGCGCAAGTCACACAAATTGTCCCTGAGAAGGGACTGAACCGGGGGGCGGGGCATGGCTGAGGAGAACACTGGAAAGAAGAAGGGCTCGATGAGCGTGAGCGAGGCAGGCCGCAAGGGCGGCCAGACCGTCCGCGACAAGTACGGGCACTCCTTCTACGAGGAGATCGGCCGCAAGGGCGGCGAGACGGTGAAGGCGGAGCGCGGCCGCGCGTTCTACGAGCAGATCGGCAAGAAGGGCGGCGACACGGTCAAGGCAGAGCGCGGCGCGGCCTTCTACGAGACGATCGGCAAGAAGGGCGGCGAA
>VBLM01000203.1 GCA_005879095.1 Deltaproteobacteria bacterium | reverse complement strand
ACCACGAAGTTCTGCGCGTTGGTCCCGGTGAGGACGCCGGTCACGATCGGGTAGGCGTCGACGATCAGCGAGGGGTCGAACGTGTTCGAGTCCTTGTGCCCGTCGGCCGCGTCGAAGACGAAGAGCTTGCCGTTCTGCACACGGAAGGTCACCACGCGGGTGCCCATCGAACGGGCCGCGCCGTACGCCACCGCGCCCGGGAAGTACTGCGTCAAGTACGCGGAAAGAAAGTACTTCTTGCCGAGCTCGCTCTTGTTGATGGCGAGATAGAACGATTCGTCGGCCGGATTTGCCGCAGGCGCCGCGGTGTCCTTGCTGACCGAGACGAACTGCTCGTCGTTGCCGAACTGGGCGGGAGCAGTTCCACCGCAGGCGCTGATCAGGGCCGCGGCGGCGAGAAACTTCGCGAACGTACGCATGAGACCTCGTGGGGGAGGGTAGGCAGGTGGCGCACCTTGCCCGACCACGACTTACGGCGGCATCGGTCATGTTGCGGTGTCGTATCGGTCGGCGGCAGGATGCCTGGATGGACTTCGTCCTCCCGAAGCCGCCGACGCTGCCCGGAAGTCACCTCTTCTTCTACATCCTCGGCGGGACGGTCTTTCTGCTGCTCTGCCTCGCGGCGTGGGACGTCTTTCAGCGGAAGCAGACGCTGCGGCACAACTTCCCGATCGTCGCCTGGGTCCGGTACATCCTCGAGTCGCAGCGGGAGAAGATTCAGCAGTACTTCATCGAGACGCCGCGGTCGGCGCGGCCGTTCAACCTTCGCCAGCGGGAGTGGATTTACCGCAGCTCCAAGAACCTGCCGTCGGCGCTCGGCTTCGGAACCGACCTCGACGTGATGGCGCCG
>VBLM01000206.1 GCA_005879095.1 Deltaproteobacteria bacterium | reverse complement strand
GACCGTCCGCCCGTCGAGCCGGAGCGTGATCACCTCCGCGCCGAGCGCTTCCACCAGCGACCGCATCCAGTCGAGGCCGTAGATCGGGCTGCCCTTGCGGTGCATGTTCTCGGCGAGCACGTCGTAGAAGCCGGCGACCTCGTCGGGCCCCGTGCGCACCTCGAATCCGAAGCGCTGCGCCTTGCGAACACAGTTGCGCACCTTTCCCCGCAGGCCCTCCCACGCTGCCTGCGGCGACCCGGCCAGCGGCAGCTGCGCCGTGACCCATCGATCGAACGGAAGGAAGCCGGGCGCGCACGGCTCCTCCCCGACCGCCTTGATCCGCACCGAAGCGAGCCCCGCCCGCTCCGCCCGCGCACAGGCTTCCTGCACCAGCGCGCTGCCGATCCGCTCGTCGTACGCCAGCACCCGGCCGTAGGCGCCGAACAGCCCGGTCGTGGCGTAGCCGCCGGGGATGAAGAAGAGCGGAAGCACGCCGAGCAGCTCGCCCCGCGGACGCGCGCGCGCCGCGAGGAACGGCGCGCGCAGGCCGTAGCCGCGCTCGCCGGCAGCGCGCCAGCCGTGCAGGTGGTAGCAGTTCGCTCCGGGGCTGCGGGCAACGAATGCGTCCCACTCCTGCGCGTCCGCGGGGTCGAGCTCCTCGATGATCATCTCGCCTCCTTTCGCTTGTGTCGCGAGGTGGCAAGAGCACCGCGCGTGCCACGCGCGGCGCCACCGGCACGCGGCGTGCTTTGCAGGCGAGGCATGAGATCGATCGCCCTCGCCGTCTGCGCTCTGCTCGCCTGTCGTGAGACGACACCGGCGCCCGATCGCAGCCTCGTCACCTGCGGCCCGTGCGAAGCGCGCGCGGGCGGCTTCGATCGCGTCCGCGTGCGAGTGGTGCTGCGCGATGCGGCGGGCCAGCCAGTCGCCGGCCGTCGGCTCGCGTTCGGCAGCGAGGATGCCGGCGTGACCGACGGCGACGGAATCGCCGCGGCCACGTTCGGTTCCGAGAGTCCGGGATCACGCCTCGTCCAGGTGCGGCTGCCCGACGGCACGCCGATCGGCGCGGTGGCCGTCGAGTTCTTCGCGGGGTCGTTCCCGCGTGTCGAGCTCAGCTCGCCCTGAAGCTGAAGCCGAGGCGGCCTTTCCAGAGCCGCACCCGGGGGCGTACTCTGGACGGATGGGCCCGGGGGACGTCCTGGCGGGCAGGTTCGAGCTGCGCCGTCGCATCGGGGCGGGCGGCCTCGCCGAGGTCTTCGCCGCGCACGACCGCGTCAGCCGCACCGACGTCGCCATCAAGATCCTCCACGCGCACCTGGCGGAAGATCGCGATCTGGCCGAGCGCTTCCGCCGCGAGATGGCGGTCACCCGCGCGCTCGATCATCCCGGCATCGTGCGGGTTTTCGATCTCCACGAGCACGAGGGCCGCCCGTTCTTCAGCATGGAGCTGATGCAGGGCCGGACCCTGTAATCTGCGCCGCGCTGCAGGCCGCGCACCGGGCGGGCGTGGTCCATCGCGATCTCAAGCCACAGAACGTCTTCGTGACCACGTCACGCGCAGTGAAATTGCTCGACTTCGGTCTGGCGCGGGTGGCCGGGCAGACGCGGTTGACGTCGAAGACGGCCATCCTCGGCACACCCGGGTACATCGCTCCCGAGCTCTTCGCCGGCCAGCGCGCGGACGGCCGCGCCGATCTCTACGCGCTGGGCGCGACGTACTTCGAGATGCTGGCCGGGAAGCGGCCGTTCGCGAGCTCCGATCCGTACGACGTGACCCGGATGCAGCGCGAAGCCCCGCAGCTCGACGCGCGCATCCGCGAGGAGGACGCGGCCATCCTGCGGCGCGCGCTCGATCCCGATCCGGAACAGCGCTTTCTCGACGCCAGCCAGATGCTGCGCGCGCTGACCGGCGAGACGGTGCCGCGGCCGCCCGCGACGCCGCCGCCGATGACCGCCGGCGAGTACGACGTGCTGGTCCACAACGTCGTCCGCCCGCTGGAAATCGTGCAGTCGCGTCCACCGATCGTCAGGGTGCTCGACCGGCTGGGCGCGCACCCCGCGCCGCAATGGCGGTGGCGGCTGCTCGGCGCCGGACAGGCGGTGCTGGTCAGCGGCGCGAGCAGGCGGACGGCGGAAGCGGCGGCCGCCGTCTGCGCCGAGCACGGCCTGCCCGCGACGGTGCGGCCGGTCGCGCTGCGGCCGCACTCGGAAGAGTGGCTGGCGCGCCACGGCGGCTGGCTGCTCGCCATCCTCTGTGGCATCGCGGCGTGGCTGATCGCCGCCGTATTCGACTTGAGCCAATTCTGGATCCCGATCGGCGCCGCCGCCGGATACGTGCTCTCGTGGGGCCTGCGGCCGCCGCCGAGCAAAGCGCCGCTGGTCGGCCTTCCCGGACAGGATTCCAGCATGGCGCGGCTCGCCGATGGCATCTCCCGCCGCGCCGAGCGGCTGCGGCG
>VBLM01000205.1 GCA_005879095.1 Deltaproteobacteria bacterium | reverse complement strand
CAGGGCTTCCGAGTGGCTGTTCCGCCTCGGCTTCGCCGGGTACCTCGTGGAAGCCCTGTGCGACATCGGGCTGACGCTGGTCCTGTACGTCTTGCTCAGGCGGGTCCACGAGGAGCTTGCCTTGCTCGCCGCCTTCTTCCGGCTCGTGTCCACCGCGGTTTTCGCCGCCGCCGAGCTCTTCTATTTTGCAGCGACGTTCATCCTCGGAGGCGCCGCCTATCTGAAGACCTTTTCGCCCGATCAACTGAACGCTCTCGCGTTGCTGTCGCTCAAGTTGTACGGATACGGCGGCGGGATTTTCATGGTCTTCTACGGAATCCCTTCCATTCTCCTCGGGTACTTGATGTTTCGATCGGGCTACTTTCCCCGGATTCTGGGCGCTCTGATGGCGCTCGGTGGTCTCGGGTTCGTGGTCCGGAATTTCCTCCTCGTCCTGGCGCCGGCCTGGGCTTCCTCTCTCCTTCTGCTGCCGATGACTCTCGCCGTGCTGCCGATGACCGTGTGGCTGCTGGTGAAGGGAATCGACGTTCGGAAGTGGGAAGAGATGTCCGGATGACATCGGCGATGTCGCGGCCACATCGAGTTGTCCCCGTGGATGGTCGCAATTTCACGGAGTTGGACCTGGCCCACGGCGTGCTCTACGAGCGCAGCGGAGGACTCGAGATGACGTCCGCGCTGCGTATCCTGATCCCGCTGTTCATCGCATTGATGCTCACCAGCCCGGCCGCTGCGGCCCGCCATCTGCGGCACGAGGCCGCGCAGAAGCCGGACGATGCCGGCGAGTGCCTGCGGCTCGCCTCGCGCGACGAGGTGCTCGCCGGCGCGCTCCGCTCCGGACTGCTCGGCCGGGCGAGCAGCGATCGCGAGCTGGACTCGGTGCGCCTCTCCGGACCGGCCTCGTTACCCGACGACGATCTGTGGGACCTCGTCGGCGGCTCGCCTTCGCTCCCGCTCTCCCGCGAGGAAGCGATCGCTCTCGCCGCCCGGCTCGCGCAGACAGGGCTGTTCTCGGCTGTCGAGCCGCGTATCCACTCGCTGCCCGGCGAGGAGATGGCGGAGCTCGACATCGCGCTGACCGCGAACCCGGAGGTCCGCTCGGTCCAGGTGCGCGGCCTGTCCGAGTTCCGGACGGAGGACCTCCTCGACCGGCTGCTCGAGGCGCCGGCCAGCCGCGAGATCGAAAAGCGACGGCGCGACGTGCGCCGCGCCCGGGCCGGCGAGTGTCCGGCCCCGCTCCCTCCCCGTGAATGGCTCGCGCGCATCGAGGACGGCGAGGTGCGGGGCGGTGTGCTCTGGCAGGGCATGCGGGCGGCGCTCGGACGCGTGATGCGCTATCTGCGGACGCGGGGCTATCCGCTGGCGCGGATCGAGGGCGAGCTGACGCCCGCCGGAGACCTGCTCATCGACGTGGACGAGGGTCGCATCTCGGGCGTCGAGGTGCGCGGCGTCGATGCGCGTCTCGCGAGCGAAGTCGAGACGGAGCTGGCCCTCCGGCGCGGGGACGTCTTCTCCAGCGGCGAATTGTACAGCGCGCTCGAACGCGTCCAACGGAAATGGCCGTTTCTGCGGCCGGACCGCCGCAGCCGTCGATCCCCGCCTGCTCCGGTCCTTCGGATCGAAGAGCGTCTCGGCGGCGGTCTGGTCTTCCGCTCCGAGCTGCCGTCCGACACCAAACCGCCGCCGCCCGCCGGCGACGAGGAGGGGGACGACGACGGCGACGATCTCTTCGGTTTCGACGACTTCTCGGACGCCCCGGGGAAGCGCCCGCACAGCAAGCCGCACAAGCTCGTCTCCCGCGGCGCCTGGTACGGCCTCGAGGGCGATACGCTCGTCGTCCATCTGCGGGCCGAGAGCGCCCGGGCGAAGATGCAGTGGGCGGAGATCGTGCGGCATACCCCGGTGACCGGTTTCGCCCCGGGGCTGGCGGGAACGCTGACCGTCTACGATTCCGGTGACCGCGCGCACCTCCTGCTCGACGGCGCGGTGAACATCAATACGCGCCGCCACAGC
>VBLM01000202.1 GCA_005879095.1 Deltaproteobacteria bacterium | reverse complement strand
CCAGCGCCATCGCCGACCGCGCCAGCATGTTGCCGGCAGCCTCGTCGTCAGCGACGAGAATCCCCTGGGCGTCGAGCGCGGGCAGCCACGCCTCCAGCACCTGTCCGTGCACGAGCCGGTTGTCCACCCGCACCAGCGCCACGCTGGGCGCCGACGGTTTCACATATTCCTCCGCACCAGGTCGCTGGCGTGGCCGATCGCTTTCTGGCCCGCCTCGGCGAGATCGTGCGCCACCTGCACGATCGGCTTTCCGCTCCCGCGCAGGACCCCCAGCTTGAGCAGCATCGGCAGGTTGACGCCGGTGACGACCTCGACCTGCCTTTCGGTCAGGAACGAGAGGCAGAGATTGGTCGGCGAGCCCCCGAGAAGGTCGGTCAACAACAAGACGCCCTCACCCGTGTCGACGGATCGAATGGCTTCCTCGATCACGTGGCGCACGTCCGGCGCCGTCGCTACCACACTGACCGGCGCGACCTGCGCGAGCTTGCCCACCACCGCCTCGGCGGTGCGGATCATCTCCTGCGCGAGGTTGCCGTGCGTGGCGATCACGACCCCGATCATTGCGGCAATGTAACGCCTCAGTGACTAGAGCGCGAACAATGGATGCGGCGCGAGCAGGCGGGCGAGCCGGGTGGCGGCGGCGGCCAGCACCGGCCGCTTCGCCGGATCGGAGTGGCGAAGCTCGTCGAGCAGCTCGAGCAGCGGCGCGGGCAGATCGGCCGGCAGCGCGCCACCGGAGGTCCCGGCCAGCATCTCGTGGAGGAGCGCGCCGAGGGCCCAGGCGTCGGCCGGCGTCCCGGCCGATTCGCTCGCTGACACTTCCGGAGCACGATAGCGGGCGTCGCCCAGCTCGACGTGGACCCGCGGTCCGGGCTGCGTCGAGGGCGGCAGGGCCACCAGCCGCGCCGCGCCGAAATCGGACAGCAGCGCATTTCCGGCTCGATCGAGCAGCACGTTCTCGGGCTTCAACGCGCCATGGACGAGGCCCTGCCCGTGCGCGTGCGCCAGCGCGTGGGCGACCTGTGCGGCGATACGGAGCGCATGCCACGCCGGCATCCGTTCGCTGCGCGAGAGCTTGTCGCGCAGCGTGCTGGCGGCGAGCGGCATCACCACCTGCGCGTCCTCGCCGCCGCGCACCTCCAGGATCTGCAGCACGCACGGATGCCCGAGCGCCGCTTGCGCCTGGGCCTCGCGCCGCACCCGCCGCGACAGCTCGGCGCGCGAAAGCCACGGCAGCGACTCCCAGAGCGGCTTGTACTCCTTCAGCGCGACCATCAATCCGAGCTCGCCCAGCCTCGCCGCGCGCACGTGACTCAACGGTCCCTGTCCCAAATGGCCCTCCACCGGCTTGATCAGCGGCGACTCGATCTGCGGCTGGGTGTCGTCGACGCCCTCGATCACCTGCTTGAAATGGTCGGAGACGTCGCGCGAGACATCGGTGTCGCCCTTGGCGGCGCGCTCGCCCTGCGGCGTGACGCGGATGGCCTCGGCTTCCACCTCGACGTAGCCGAAGCGCTCGAGGAACGCGACGTAGGCGGCCAGGTCGAGCGACACCGACCCCTCGAGCGTGCTGCGCACCTCGTCGAGGTCGTTCTGCCGGCCGCCGCGCGCGTTCTGCCGCAGGCACTGCAGGATGAAGACGCTGTCTTCGACGAGCTGGTCGCGGCTGACCTGCATGGTGGAGCCCCCGGCGTGCGCTTTCGGCTTAGCGCGCGGCGGGCCGGTCCGGCATCGGTCAGTTAGCTCTTCGAGACGCCGAGCTGCACTTTGGCCGCTTCAGCCGGCGGACCTTCCCGGGCCGGAGCGCTGTGAACGCCCGGCGCGGCCGCCCGATAGACCAGCAGCGTGACCACGAAGAGCGGAAAATCCGTCGCGATCACGACGATCAACGCCATCGAGCCCTGCCCGCCGAAGCGCACGAGGTGCAGCGCCGCCAGCACGCTGGAGGTCAGCTTGGCCACGACCACCGGGAGCAACGCGTGGCGCCGCTCGCGCGGCCGGCCGGCGACCACCGCGCACGAGGTGGCGATGGCGGCCATCATCGCGCACGCCAGCACGTTCCAGAACGTCGCCTGCGCGGTCCACCCGACCGGCGCACGGTCGAGCGTGATCAGCCGGAACGTCAGCCGCGGCGTGGCCGCGAACCCGAGCCCGCCCAGCGCGTACACGACGGCGAAGATGCGGCAGAAGACCTGGAGCGTCCGTTCCTGCGGCGTGAGAGGGAACTCAGGCATCCCCGGGATGTATCACGTCGTAGGCCTACGACGGTGGTGCAGGATGCGCTCGAACTGCTGCGAGCGCGCCCGGGCCACGACCAGCGAGAGCCGCAGCGACTCGCCGCCGCCGCGAAGCTGCACCGAGCGCTCCTCGCCGTACGAGACGCCGACATGGCCCGAGTGGGCGAACCCGTCGTCGATCGAGAGCTTGTACCCGAGGCAGATGTTGTCGCCGTCCGGCCGGGGATCGAGGTCGAGCGACATCGCCATCGGGTCGGAATGCGGCCCGACCAGATTCAGGTGCACGGGCCGGCCTTCCTCGCCGACCAGCATCGGGCTGGCCAGCAAGTCGCCCGCGTCGTTGCGCACTTCGATGGAGTAGAGGACCGCGTCGCTGTGTGGCGCATCGGGCCTGAGCGACCCGAAGGTCATCTCCGCCCCGAAGAGCCCGAAAGCGAGCCCCGCCACGGCGGAGAGCAGCCGTGAAATCGCGGGCCTGCGGCGCAGCATGCGATCCCTCCCTCGAAAGATCGTAGCGTTGCAGGTGGCGGGCGCAAGGTCAAGGCAGGCTGTAGGGAAACGTGCTCAGTAGATGTTCGTCGTGCGCTTGGCGCCAGTGTAGTCGAGCCAGACGGTCTTGAGATGGGTGAAGAAGTTCGCGCCCTCCTCGGCCATCTCCTTCTCGCCCACGCCGGCTCGACGAAGCGCATCACGTGGAAGTAGTCGCGCGTGTAGATGCTTGCGGTGAGGCCGAACTGCACGTCGTTGGCAAGGTGGAGCGCCTCTTCGAAATCGCGCGCCGACTGCAGCGCCAGCACCGGGCCGAAGACTTCCTCGCGCGCGAGCTTCGTCCCCGGCTCGACCTTGTCGAAGACGGTCGGCGCGCAGAAGAATCCGCGCTCGTATTCGGCCGACGAGAGCCGCTCGCCGCCACAGAGCAGCCGCGCGCCCTCGGCCTTGGCGGCGGCGATGGCCTCGAGGTCGGTCTTGAGCTGGCCCATGTCGACCGCGGGCCCCATCTGCACGCCCTGCGTCATGCCGTTTCCGACCCGGATCTTGCGCGCCTTTTCGACCAGCGCCTCGGTCAGCTTGGGGCTGATGCCGGGCGTGACGACCACGCGCGAGGTCGCCGTGCACCGCTGGCCGGTCGAGCCGAACGCGCCCTGCAGGATGCCCTCGGCAGCGAGGTCGAGATCGGCGTCGTCGAGGACCACCACCGGGTTCTTTCCGCCCATTTCGGCGGTGACACGTGCGCCGCGCGCGGCCGCCCGCTGATAGAGCCTGGTGCCGACCTCGTTCGACCCGGTGAAGCTGATGGCGCGGATGCGCGGGTCGTCGACCAGGACGTCGCCCACCGCGCTGCCGGGCCCGGTGAGGACGTTGAGGACACCCGCGGGCACGCCCGCCTCGATGAAGGCCTCGGCGAGCAGGTGCGTGCAGATCGGCGTCAGCGAGGCCGGCTTGAGCACCACCGTGCAGCCGGCCACGAGCGCGGGCGCAGTCTTCCACACCGGGATCGCGAACGGGAAGTTCCACGGCGTGATCAGCGCGACCGGCCCGACCGGCTGGCGGAGCGTGAAGCTCAAGGTCGAACGCGACTCGGAAGGGATCGTCCTGCCGTGCTGCCGGAACCCCTCTCCGGCATAAAACTCCAGTAAATTCAGACCCTTGAGAATTTCGCCCCGGGCTTCGCCAAAGACCTTCCCCTCCTCGCGGCAGAGCGCCTCGGCGAGCAGGTCGACCTTGGCTTTGAGGATCGCGTGCGCGCGGCCGACGATCCGCCCGCGCTCCGGACCCGGCGTCGCGGCCCACCCGGGAAAAGCCTTGGCGGCAGCATCGACCGCGGCCTTGGCGTCGGCCGCGCCGCTGCGCGGGAAATGCCCGAGCACCTCGCTGGTGTCGGCCGGGTTTACGCACGGCTCGTACTTGCCGGTCGACGGCTCCTGCCACTGGCCGCCGATGTAGTTCTGCCTGCGCTCGTCTCCACGCGGGATCTGCATGGCCGGGACCCTAGATCGGGTCGTCACACCGGCACAATGCCTCGATCGACCGATGTTTCTTCATTCGTTGCGGTCGCGGCGATGCTTTGCTAGCGTGCGCCACCCTCTCCATGTTCAACAGCATTTACAAGCTCTTCTCGCGCGACCTGGCGATCGACCTCGGCACCGCGAACACGCTGATCTACATCCGCGGATTGGGCATCGTTTCCAACGAGCCCAGCGTGGTCGCCGTGCA
>VBLM01000201.1:1739-2550 GCA_005879095.1 Deltaproteobacteria bacterium | reverse complement strand
CAAGGCGGAGCTGAAGGGCAAGAGCATTACCTTCTCGCTCGGCTTCTCGCACCCGGTGAACTACCCGCTGCCGGAGGGCGTGACCGCCGAGTATGACGCCAAGGCCAACCGCATCACGGTGAAGGGCGCCGACAAGCACCAGATCGGCCTCGTCGCCGCCGAGATCCGCAAGCTGCGCCCGCCCGAGCCGTACAAGGGCAAGGGCGTCAAGTACGTAGAGGAAACCATCCGCCGCAAGCAGGGCAAGACGGGAGCTGCGTAATGAGCGCCTCGACCAACATCAAGAAGCAGGTCCTGCGGGAGCGCCGCAAGGCGCACATCCGCAAGCGCGTGGAGGGTTCGGTCGAACGTCCGCGGCTCTCGGTCTATCGCAGCTTGAACCACATCTACGCACAGGTGATCGACGACGTCTCGAGCAAGACGATCGCGGCGGCCAGCACCCTGAGCCCGGAACTGAAAGACGGCAAAGGCAAGAAGAAGGAGCTGGCCAAGGAAGTCGGCAAGCTGATCGCGAAGAAGTGCCAGGAGAAGAAGATCGGCGCGGTCGTCTTCGACCGCAACGGGTTCATGTATCACGGGCGGATCGCGGCGGTTGCCGAGGGCGCACGGGAAGGCGGGCTGAAATTCTGATGGCGACTCCAATCAATCCGAACGACCTCCCTGAACTGAACGACCGGGTGGTCCACATCAATCGCGTGGCGAAAGTCGTCAAAGGCGGCCGCCGCTTCTCCTTCTCGGCGCTGGTCGTGGTCGGCGACGGGCAGGGCCACGTCGGCGCGGGCCTCGGCAAGGCGAACGAAGTGCCGGAAGC
>VBLM01000201.1:0-1537 GCA_005879095.1 Deltaproteobacteria bacterium | reverse complement strand
AGCGCTCGACGGCCTGCGCAAGCTGCGCAGCCCGGAAGAGGCAGCCCGCCTGCGCGGCAAGGAACTGTCCGATCTGCGCGGCGAGGAGCGAGCGTAAAATGGCCTTGAAAGTCAAGCTTGTCCGCAGCATGAGCGGACACACCGAAAACCACCGCGAGACCCTTCGCGGGCTCGGCCTGACCCGAGTCGGCCGGGAGCGCATTCTGCAGGACACACCGGCCGTCCGCGGCATGATCAAGCACGTCGCCTACCTGGTCGAGTGGTCCGAAACTTCCGAGCAGTTCAAACCCTTCGGCCGCCGCGCGTTGGCGAAGCAGCGCACGAAGACGGCAAAGGCCTGATAAGGCTTCAAGCGCACCGCGGAGGCGCGGAGAGCGCGGAGGTTTTTGGTTTAAAAAAAGAATTTTTTCTCCGCGTCCTCCGCGCCTCCGCGGTGCGCTGGAAGAGGTGATCGAGATGAACGAGCTCACGAGATTGACGCCGCCCGCGGGCGGTGGAGTGAAAGAAAAGAAGCGCGTCGGTCGAGGCCAGGCCAGCGGCCAAGGCAAGACTGCCGGCCGTGGCGGCAAGGGCCAGAAAGCCCGTACCGGCAACATGAACTTCATCGGCTTCGAGGGCGGCCAGATGCCCATTCAGCGCCGCATCCCCAAGCGCGATTTGGAATCCCTCGGCCTCGCCGAAGTGGATTTGGACAAGCTCGTCGAATCCGGCGCCGTCAAGGTCCGCAAGCACGGCCTGAAAGTCCTCGGCGACGGCGAGCTGACCAAGGCGGTTTCCGTCAAGGCAAACAAGTTCTCCGCTTCCGCCCGCGAAAAGATCGAGAAGGCCGGCGGCAAGGTCGAGGAGATCGTCATCACGCCGAAGGCGACGCCGCAGCAGCGGAAGAAGGAAGAAAAGAAGGCGGCGGCGGCAGCGAAGAAGGCCTGATAAACTCAGGCCCCTTCCGAAGAAGGAGTCCCAGTGTCGTTCGCGAACGCCTTCTCCAACCTGTTCAAGATCCAGGAGCTGCGCAAGCGGCTCGCCTTCACGCTCGCGCTGCTGGCGGTCTACCGCATCGGCGTGTTCGTCACCGCCCCCGGCGTCAACCGGGTGGTGATGAAGAAGGCGATCGAGGCCTCAGGCGGATTCCTCAATCTTTTCAACCTCTTCACCGGCGGCGCGCTGGAGCAGCTCTCGATCTTCGCCCTCGGCATCATGCCGTACGTCAGCGCCAGCATCATCCTGCAACTGCTGACGGTCGTCGTGCCCACGCTGGAAAAGCTCTCGAAAGAGGGCGAGATGGGCCGCCGCAAGATCACCCAGTGGACCCGCTACGGCACCATCGTCCTCTCGATTGTCCAGGGCTTCGGCATCGCCCGCTATCTCGAGAGCGTGAAAGCCGGAAACGAGAGCGTCGTCCCCGACGACGTCAAGGGCTGGGGCTTCCGCCTCCTCACCGTCATCACCTTGACCGCCGGCACCGCCTTCATCATGTGGCTGGGCGAGCAGATCACCGAGCGCGGCATCGGCAACGGCATCTCGCTGATCATCTTCGCCG
>VBLM01000200.1 GCA_005879095.1 Deltaproteobacteria bacterium | reverse complement strand
TCGACCGGCTGCACGCCGATGATGCGCACCGACGGCCGCACGCGCTTCACGTACGCCGCGATCCCGGCGATGAGCCCGCCGCCGCCGACGGCGACGAAGATGGCGTCGATTGGACCCGGATGCTGCCGGAGGATTTCGAGGCCGATCGTCCCCTGCCCCGCGATCACGTCCGGATCGTCGTACGGATGGACGAACGTCAGCCGGCGTCGCCGCCCGAGCGCGCGCGCTTCGCCGTACGCTTCGTCATACGATTCGCCGAAGAGGACGACCTCGGCGCCGCGGGCGGTGACGGCGTCGACCTTGATCCGCGGCGTAGTCACCGGCATCACGATCAGCGCCCGGCAGCCCAGCCGCTGCGCCGAGAGCGCGACGCCCTGCGCGTGGTTCCCGGCCGACGCGGCGATCACGCCGCGCTTCAAGGCTTTCACTGACAGCGCCGACATCTTGTTGTACGCGCCGCGCAGCTTGAAGGAGAAGACGGGCTGCATGTCCTCGCGCTTCAAAAGCAGCGTGTTTTCCATCCGGGCCGAGAGCGTCGCGGCTTTTTCCAGCGGCGTCTCCAGAGCGACGTCGTAGACGCGGGCGTTCAGAATGCGCTGGAGGTAACCGTCGCGCATGTCATGACGCACCGTATCATCATGCGATGGCGTTCATGAGACAGGCGGCGACCTCGGGCGGCGGCAGGCCGAGAAGTGCAGTCAATTCAGGCGAATACGATTGCGGCGTCATGGTGCCGCAGGCGTCGTCCAGGCGGGCGCGCTCGGCGCGGGAAAGGCGCGTACGTGCCCAGACGTCGATCGCCCAGCCGAGATCCGCGTGGTCGGCTTCGTCGGCGGCGATCGCGCGCATGACTTTCCCGATAGCGCGATCGCCGGCGGTCTCGCCCTGCACGACCGCCTCCATCGCGCCGTACGTCTCGCGCACGCAGCCTTCGGCGGCGTTCTCCACGGCCATTTCGACGAGCGTCCGCACCGGCGGCGTTTCGACCGCGACCGGCGCCGGCCGCGCACCGTAACGAGCGGCCAGCGCCGACATCGCGCGGTGGTGCCGGCGCTCGTCGCGCTGCGCCTTTCGCGCGCGCTCGACGAGCAGCGGCGGTGCGCCATGCGCGATCAATTCGCGCTCCAGCGCATCGAACGCGAACACCGCCGCTCCCTCGAGGTGCGCCCGGGACGCCAGCTCGGCGCCTGCCACGGACGGCGCGACCGGCGCGGCGGCCAGCAGTCCCGCCGGAAGCCGTCCGCACGGCTGCGGCACGCAGCGGGTCATCTCGTACTGACAGGTGAGCGCGCCGGTCGCATTTTTGGCCAGGCAGCCGGTCAGGACGGTGTCGAAGCAAGGGTCGTGATAACCGGGCCGGCAGTAAGGCCCGCAGTCCGCCGCCGGATGTTGCGACCCGGCGGCCCAGACGACACCTCCGTCCGTCTGCCCGTCCTGCGACTGGTGGGTAATCTCGCAGCTGTCACCGCAGCCGCAGAGGCCGATCATCGGAATCGACGCCAGCGCCGTCCGCCGCAGCCACCGCTGCAGCGCGCCTTGCGCCCGCCGCTCACGAATGGAAATGGCCATGGGCCCCTCCCATCTGCTCGACGCGCGGGCCTACCAGTCGGCCACCGCGCTCAGGCCGAGGTACGTCGCGAAGCGGTCGATGGCGGCCTTCAACGCCCGCTTTCCGGCGCCATCAAGGTTCACCGAAAGCCGGGTCTCCACGGCCACGCAGTCCTTCGCCAGCGTCCGGCGCCAGTTGCCGATCGCCTTGCCATTCAAGAGGACGGTCGGCGACAGCTCCCGTCGTTCCTTGTAGGCCACGAGGAACTCGTCGAAGCTCGGCAGGAGATGCACGACCGGCCCGCTCGGTCTCGCCGGCGTCCACGAGACGGACCAGAAGTCGCCGCGCGAGCCCAGCCGGGCGATCTCGACCGCGCGCCGTGCCTCCGCGAGCGTCAGCCCCGACCACCAGGCGAAGTCGTGGAGGCGCGCCGGGCCGTGGCTCTGGAAGTAGCGGACTGCGAGCCGTTGCAGCGCCTCGTCTCCTTGTATCGACGGCGCCGGCAGACAACGCTCGGTGACCAGAGCATGCGTCAATTGTTTGGCGCGCCGCGGGCCGCTGCAGATCACGGCGTCGAGCTCGGCATGCATCAAGAGGTGTCCCATTCGTTGGCCGTCGCCCTCGTCGACGACCGCCGCCAACTCGGCGCGCGTGAGCTGCCGGCCACCGGATAGCGCCTTCGCCATCGCGTCGTTGCTGCGCGCGACCGTCCGGCCGTCGAGGCCAAGCTTCCGGTCGTAGTACGCCATCGCGCGTTTTACGCGCGGCGCGGTCAGCGCGAGCATCCAGCGGAGGTCTTCGGGCAGCACGAAGTGCCAGGTCGGCCGCAGGACGTGCGTGCGGACGATGGCGCCGGTCGCAAACGCGGTTTCGACATCGCTCTCGCGTGCGCCTTTCGTCCGCAGTGCGAGCGCCCATTTCGCGGCGCCGTAGTCCTGCGCCTGGACAGCGCCGAACCAGCCGACCACCTCCGCGGCCGTTCTGAAGCGAGTCCCGGCGAGCCGCTGATTCCGAAGCCGGACGGGCATGAAATTCGGGGACACCCTATTCATTTCTGATCGAACTCGTCCTGGGAC
>VBLM01000198.1 GCA_005879095.1 Deltaproteobacteria bacterium | reverse complement strand
TCCTGCTTCAGGCTTCCCCGATGGCCGCGTTGCCGCGGCGGGGGCTTGCACACCACAGGAAGATCGGGACCCCTTTGTACAGCTATCGGGCACGAGGTCGGCTACCCATCACGCGAACCAGGCAGGGGAAGGTTCGAGGCCCTGCATTTCCTCCTCTGACGTCGAGTATGGCGACCCGGCCGCCGCGAAGTCAACGCTTGCAATTTGCGCCCGGACGACGCCCTTCGTAGAGTGAACAGGTGCTGTTCTCCCACCTGCTCGCCGTACTGGCGGCCGCCGATGCGCTCGGCGTCTGGACCGCCAACGGCGCGCGGCTGGAGCTGAAAAACGAGAATGGCAAGGTCGTCGGGCGGCTCGCGGCCGCGGGCGGGCCGTGCTCGATGCCGCCCGGGACCGAGCTGCTGAAAGGTACGCTTCTCGACGACAGCCTGAGCGCGCAGGTGCGTCTCTGCGTCGTCGCGGAGAAGTGCGGCGCCGTCGACGACACGGCCTTTGCGGTGCTGCTCGTGACCCGCACGCTGACCGGCGGCGTGCATACGAAGGCTCCTTGCGCGCAGGACGTACGCGCCCTGGTCCTGCGCCGGCCGGGGCCCGCGATGGCGATGACACCGCCATCGCCGGTCGAGCGGCTCTCGAGGACGGAGCCGCCGAAGTCGCCGCGTGTGGTCCCGAATCCGAAGCACACCGAGATCGCGCTGAACACGAAGCTCGATTCGGTCGCGGTCGGTGAGATTCCCGGCCGTCCTGTCGGCGATGCGCAGCACCCGCCGGGCTACGATCCCAGGGATGCGCGAAAAACGCCGAAGACGGAAGCGGACAAGCTGCTGGTCGCAGGGGCCGAGCTCCTGCAAGCGGGCCGATTCGAACGGGCGCGCAAACTCTTCCAGGACGCGCTGCAGAAAGACCCGCAGCGAGCCGAGGCCTACAACGGCGTCGGCGTCACGTTCTACGCCCGCGGCGATCTCGACGAAGCCCTCGCCTGGTACAAGCGCTCGCTCGAGGCCGACCCGCGCTTCGGCGACGCTTTCTACAACATGGCCTGCATCTACGCGCTGCAGGAGCACAAGGAGCTCGCCTTCCGCTACTTGCGTCTGGCAGCGCTCAACCACTATTCCGACCGCGAGCTGATGGAGAAAGACCCCGACCTCGCCTCGCTCCGGACCGAGCCGCAGTGGCGCGAGATCCTCGACCAGATGCGTCCGTGACCACTCCTCCGCCGCGATTCGGAAAGTACGAGATCCTCCAGCTGCTCGGCAGGGGCGGGATGGCGGAGGTGTACAAGGCGCGCGCCGTCGAGGGTGCGCGCGCCGGCCAGCTGGTCGCGCTGAAACGGCTGACGCCGAAGCTCACCACCGACCCGGAGGCGGTCGATCTCTTCTGCGGCGAGGCCGACGTCTCGGCCATGCTCAAGCATCCGCACATCGTCGAGGTGTTCGAGGCCGGCGTCGTCGGCGAGGTCTACTACCTCGCGATGGAGTACGTCGACGGCCGCGATCTCGCGCTCATCCTCGCGCGCTGCCGGGAGCGGAAGATCTTCCTGCCGGTCAACTTCGCCGTGCACATCGCACTGGCCGCGCTCGATGCGCTCAGCTACGCGCACGTCGCCATCGGTCCGACCGGGATGCACCTCAACATCGTCCACTGCGACGTCTCGCCCTCGAACTTGTTCATCTCGCGGCTGGGCGAGATCAAGCTCGGCGACTTCGGCATCGCCAAGGTGCGCGCGATCGGCGGCGACGACGAGGGCAGCACGCTGTGGGGAAAGCTCGCCTACCTCGCGCCCGAGCAGCTCGACCGCAAGCCGCTCACGCCGCAGGTCGACCTGTGGGGCGCGGCGACGATTCTCTACGAGTGCCTGACCAACCAGCGCGCCATCCAGGGAGCCAACAGCGAGGCCATGCAGGACGCGCTGCGCAACGGCCGCATCGCCGGCGTCGAGTCGCTGCGGCCCGACGTCCCGCCCGGCCTCGGCGACGTCGTCCACAAGGCGCTGCAGATCGACCCGGCCGTCCGCTACGGCAGCGCGCCCGAATTCGCCCTCGCGCTGCGGCCGTTCCACGACGAGATTTCGGGCGGCGCACTCGGCATCGCCTCCGTCGTCCGTGGGTTATTCAAGACCTAGCGCGGCGGCAGTCGCATCTGCACGTTGAAGAGATAATCGACCTCGACCGGCCGGCCCGCGATCGTCGCCGGCGAGTAGCGGCGCCGTTCGAGCGACTGAATCACCGCGGCGTCGAGGTACGGCAGACCCTTCAGCACGCGGCAGCCGTGGACGGTTCCCTGCTCGGTGACGACGCAGCGGACGGCCATCACGCCTTCGATCTCGTGCTCAACGGCCTCCTCGGTGTACTGCGGATTCGGACCCGACAGCAGGCGCGGCGGCGTCATGCGGCCTTCGTCGAATGGCTGCGGGCCCTCGTGGCCGACGATTTCGCTCGAGCCGATGACGCCGGTCGGAGAGCCGTTGGGATCGCCGCCGTAGACGCCCGGCTGACCGACCTCTTCGGACTCCGACGTGGGCTCGGGGTCGACGGGTGCTTCGACGGCTGGCGGCGGCGGCTCAACCGGTTGAATCAGCGTCTTTGGCCGCGGGTGCTTCGAACGCGGATGATGCTGACTCGGCGCCGTCGGCCCGGTCGGTTTCGAATCGCCCAACCGGGGCGGCGGACGCACCGGCCGGTCGAGAATCACGACCATCGCAGGGCTGTGCACCCGCGTAAACCAGAGTACGGCGCCGATGACGACGAGGTGCAGCGCGATCGAAACCGCAGTGCCTGCGGCCGGCCGGCGAGGACGCGAGCGCGAGAGGGTCTCGAACATGTATGCCAGCAGACTGCTTCGGCGAACTTGAAGTCAATCAGCCGCGTGCGCGGGCGACGACTTGTGGGAGAACGTCGCACACGCGGGCGATCTCCTCCTCGGTGTTGCCGCTCCAGAGCGAAAAACGGATCGCGCCACGCGCCAGCGCGGGCGGATAACCCATCGCGAGCAGAACCGGCGACGGCTCCAACGAGCCCGCGCTGCAGGCGCTGCCGGTGGAGACGCTGATGCCTTCCATGTCGAGCGCGGCGAGCAACGTTTCGCCGTCGCAGCCTTCAAATGCGACATTTAGTGTATTATATACACGCGATTCCGAAGCACCGGCGACGTGCGCGCCAGGAATCTCACGCGCGGATGATTCGAGGCGGTCGCGCAGCGCCCGCAGACGAGGCTCGACTTCCGGCCGGCGGCGTTTGGCGCGTTCCAGCGCGGCGCCGAGGCCCACGATGCCGGCCACGTTCTCGGTCCCGCCCCGCCGGCCTTTCTCCTGGTGCCCGCCCGGCTGCACCGCCGCGACCTTGACCCCGCGGCGAATCGCGAGCAATCCCGCGCCCTTCGGCCCCTCGATCTTGTGGGCCGAGACCGACAAGAGGTCCCAGGGAAAATCGAGCGCGATCTTGCCCGCGGCCTGCACCGCATCGACGTGCAGCGGCACGCCCTCAGAACGGCAGAGCGCGGCCACCTCGCGCAGAGGAAAGATCACGCCGGTCTCGTTGTTGGCCGCCATCACCGAGCAGATCGATGCGCCCGGCAGCGCACGCTTCAACGCATCCAGATCCAACGCGCCCGTAGCCGACACCGGCACACGGACGCATTCGGCCGCCGAGGCGCAGGCGCCGAGCACGGCCGGATGCTCGACCGCCGTGGTCACCACCTTCCGCGGCCGTCCGCCCACAATGGCCAGCGTGTCCGACTCCGTCCCGCCGGAAGTGAAGACGATCTCACCGGCTGCGCAGCCGAGTGTCCGAGCACACCGCTCGCGCGCCTTGTCGACCAGCGCCCGCGCGTCCTGTCCCGGCTTGTGCACCGACGACGGGTTGGCGAAGAAGTCCGCCAGCGCCGGCATCATCTCGGCCATCACCTCTCGCGCGAGCGGCGTGGTGGCGTTGGCGTCCAGATAGACAGCGGAAGTCACGGCTCGAGAGGCACCAGCGGCGTCCCCGGTCCGGGCCGCAGATGAAACGCGCGCAGGAACGAGGAGAACACGTCCTGCGCGAGGAGCTCGCTCGACCGGCCGCGCAGCGGAATCCGCGCCCCGGCCATCGCGCCGTGGCCGCCCGCGCTCCCGCCGAGGGGCGCGCAAACCTCGCGCACCAGCTTGCCGGCGTTCACCCGCCGGTCATTGACCCGCAGCGAAAGGTACAGCTCGCCCTTGTAGGCCCCGGTCGCCAGCGACCACCGGCAGTCCTCGAGGCTGACCAGCTTCTCGGCCACTTCCGGCACGCTCTCAGGGACGTACACGTCGCCCATGTCCACCACGACGCCCTCGCCGCCGCCGTGCAGCCGGGCCCGTTCGTACGCGCGGGCATAGGCGGCGAAGTACCGCCCCGGCACGGCAGGATGCTCGATGCGCGACAGGGACGGCTTGTCGATCATCGGGAACAACCAGTTGTAGCACTCGACGTCGGCCGGGTCGTACTCGCGGCCGAGGTCGCGCGTGTCGCTCTTGATGCCGTAGAACAGCGCCGTCGCCAGCGGCGGCCCCGGCACCAGCTTGGCCGCGCGCAGGTACCGCGTGACCAGCGTCGAGGTCGCCCCCGCCGGTCCGCCGACGTCATGGAATGCGGCCATCAGCGACGAATGCCGGGCCGGATGGTGATCGATGACGAGCTGCGGCATCGAGGTGTGCTCGAGCGAGTAGTTCCCGACCTCGGGCTGCGTATCGACCAGACAGACCAGGTCGTGCTTCTCCGCCTCGACCCGCGCGACCGGCTGGATCGGCAGGTGGAGGACCTT
>VBLM01000003.1:11091-11537 GCA_005879095.1 Deltaproteobacteria bacterium | reverse complement strand
CGCACGTCCTCTTCCGTCGGCGACGCGTTCTTCGTCAGCAGCGCGTGGCACGACATCACCATCCCCGGCGTGCAGAAACCGCACTGCAAGGCATCGTGGGCGACGAAGGCGGCCTGGATCGGCGCCAGCTGCTCGCCGCGCGCCAGGCCCTCGATGGTGGTGATCGGCCTTCCCACCGCATCGAGCGCAAACGTCATGCACGAGGGAACGGCCGTCTCGCCGAGCATCACCGTGCACGCGCCGCACGCTCCGCGATCGCAGCCGATCTTGGTGCCGGTGAGGTGCAGCTGATCGCGCAGCACCGACACCAGCGTCGCGCGCGGCTCGACCTGTACGCGCCGCTCCTCGCCGTTCACGTTGAGCGAAATCCCCACCGCACCGGGCCCGAAAGTCGCCGCACCGCCGGGCGGTTTCTCCTTCGTCGCGCCCTCGAGCAGCGCCGCAGC
>VBLM01000003.1:0-11027 GCA_005879095.1 Deltaproteobacteria bacterium | reverse complement strand
CGAGCCGAAAAGGAAGGTCCATGCCGGGCACGATTCTGATTCTCGTCGGTCCCGAATATGAGGACCTGGAAGTCTGGTATCCCAAGCTGCGCCTCGAGGAAGCCGGCTACACGGTGAAACTCGCCGGTCTCGGCGAATCGCACTACTCGGGCAAGCACGGCTATCCCTGCCCGGTCGACGGCCGCGTCGCCGATTTCCCCGCTTCACAGCTGGCGGGAATCCTCGCCCCCGGCGGTTGGGCGCCGGACAAGATCCGTCGCGATCCGGAAGCGCTGCGGCGCGTGCGCGAGGTGCACGAAGCCGGAAAGATGGTGGCGACGATCTGCCACGGTCCGTGGATCCTGATTTCGGCCGGGATCGTCCGCGGCCGCCGTCTGACCAGCACCGTCGGTATCCGCGACGACGTCATCAACGCGGGCGCGGAATGGGTCGACGCGCCCTCGGTGATCGACGGCAACATCGTCTCCTCGCGGGTGCCGAAGGACCTGCCCGCCTTCGGCAAGGCGATGCTCGAAGTGCTGTCGAAGCAGATCTAGCGCAGGGCGCGGACGACGCCGACCACGACGGCGAAGTGGCATACGGCCGCGGCGACGACGAGGACGTGGAAGATCTCGTGGTACCCGAACACCGCCGGCGAAGGGTCGGGGTGGCGCGCGGTGTAGATGATGGCGCCAATCGAGTAGAGCACGCCGCCCAGCACGAGGAAGAAGAGCCCGCCTGCGCCGAGCGCCGCGTGAAGCGGCGGCCAGAAGACGACGATCGCCCAGCCGAGCGCGATGTAGAGCGCGGCCATCAGCGCGCGCGGCGCGTAGACCCAGAACAGCGATTGCAGAATGCCCGCCGCCGCGCCGCCCCAGGCCAATGCGAGCATCGCCGCGCGGTGCGCCGGCAGCAACAGCGTGAACGGCGTGTATGTGCCGGCGATGAGCAGGAAGATGGCGGCGTGGTCCGCGCGCCGCATCCAGCGCCGCGGCCCCGGCGACCAGTTCGGACGATGGTACAGCGCGCTCGTGCCCTGCATGATCGCGAGGCTGAGGGCATAGACCGCCGCGGCGACCGCTGTCCGGTGCGGCGCCAGCGCGACCAGCACTGCGCCGGCCCCGAGCGCCGCGAAGAACGCGAGCTCGTGCGAGACGCCCCGCAGCCGCGGCTTGGCCATCGTCACGTCCATGCCGCCGATTCTTACCGCACTGCGTCATGACCTTGTCACGATAGATTCCGCGGCCATGAAGGTGCTCGCACTGCTGCTCGTCGTGCTGGCAGGCGCCGCGCTCGTGTACGGGATGGTCCAGCCCTGGGCGGGCGCCGGACCGCGCTGGGACGGGCCGCGCGCCGATTCCGGCCGCCTGCACGAGACCGTACGGGCGCTGGTGGCGCTCGGGCCCCGCCATGACCACGCTGGCATGGCCCGCGCCGCCGACTGGATCCGCGCCCAGCTTTCCGCGCTGGGCATCGCTTCGACAACGCAGGATTATCGATTCGCAAATGGCGATTATCGAAACGTGATCGCCCGTTTCGGTCCGCCGACGCCGCAGCGGATCGTGGTCGGCGCGCACTACGACGTTCACGGGCCGTACGAGGGCGCCGACGACAACGCGAGCGGAATCGCCGGGCTGCTCGAGCTGGCGCGGTTGCTGCGGGAAAATCCGCCCCCGATGCGGACCGAGCTCGTCTTCTATCCGCGCGAGGAAGTCGATGGCATGGGCAGCGAGGTGCACGCGCGATCGCTTACGCGCGGCGAGGTGCGCGCGGTGATCGTGCTGGAGATGATCGGCACGTTTTCCGGCGAGCAGAAGTTTCCCTCACCCGCACCGTCAAGCGCGGGCTGGCTTCGACGGCGATCCCGGTCGAATCGATCAACGCCCCGGAATCGATCCCCGGGATCGGCAACTCCGATCACCGCAACTACTGGCTGCAGGGGATGAGCGCGGTGATGATCACCGACACGGCCTGGTACCGGAACCCGCGCTACCACACCGCGCAGGACACGCCGGAGACCCTCGACTACGCGCGCATGCTCCAGGTCGTCGAGGGCACCGCGGCGGCCGTCCATTCACTGGCGATCCCACGCTGAGCGCCAGGCGCCGATCGATTCCGCGTACTTGACGAAGCCGGCATAGAACGGATGGCGCGCGACCGTGGCGCTGTCGCCGATCACCACCAGCTTCTTCCGCGCCCGCGTGAGGGCGACGTTGATGCGGCGGATGTCGGCGACGAATCCGAGCTCACCGGCGGCGTTCGAGCGCACCAGCGAGACGATCACCGCCTCCTTCTCACGGCCCTGGAAGCCGTCGACGGTATCGATCTCCAGATCGGCGACGTCCTCGAGCAATTGCCGAATCTTCTGCACCTGCGCGTCGTACGGCGAGATCACCGCGACGTCCTGCGGCCGCATACCGGCCGCCAGCAGCCGGCGCACTTCGGAAACCGCCAGCCCGGCCTCGCCAACGTTCAGCTTCGACTCGCTGTCCTCCGGCGTTTCCTCCTCGAATCCGCGGCCGGCGGTGTCGATCATCTCCAGCGGCGCGGCGTCGATGGAATGGTGCGCCACCGACGGGTGGGCGCGCAGCTTGCCGGCGTAGAGCGCGTCGCTCGGATAGCGCATGATCCGTTCGTTCATCCGGTGCTGCTCGGCGAGGGTCACCATCGCCTCCGGATGCGCCGCCGCCAGCCGCTCGAAGAGCGACACCGACAGCGCCGCCGCATCCGGCGAGATCACCGTCGGCGGCAACTGCCGGTGGTCGCCGGCCAGCACGGCACGGCCGGCGCGCAGCAGCGCGAGATAGACCGCGGGCTCCACCGCCTGGGTGGCTTCGTCGATCACCGCCAGGTCGAACCCGCGCCCGGCCAGCGCGCGCGATTCGAGACCGGTCAACGTCGCCAGGATCACCTGCGCCCTCTCCAGCACGGCCAGCTCGGCTCGATCTTCGAGCTCGCGCGCTTCCGCGAGCAGCTTGCGCGCCTCGCGCTCGGCCTCGCGCGCTTCGCTGAATCGTCCGGGCCCGCGGCGCTGCTTGCGCTTGCGGGCGTCGGCCCGGAGCCGCAGCGCCTCGGCGACGAGGTCGGCCGCGATCCGCGCCTGATCGTGGGTTGCCGTCTTCTGATCGAGGGTGTGCTCCACCACCGAGGGCAGCACGCGCGCCGGATGACCGATGCGCACCGCGTCGATGCCCGCCGCCACCAGCCGCTCGACGAGGTTGTCGACCGCCAGATTCGACGGCGCAGAAGCCAGCACGCTTTCGCCGCGCGCGACGGCCCGCCGGATGACTTCCACCAGCACCGTCGTCTTTCCCGTGCCGGGCGGGCCATGCACGAGCGCGACGTCCCGGGCGCGGTCGGCCAGCTCGAGAGCTGACAGCTGTTCCAAATTCAGAACGTGCGTTACATCGACCGTCTCGCGTCCTTCGAAGCGCGGCGCTTCCTCGCGCAGCACCGGATGCCAGCGGCGCGCCTCCCGCATCCGTCGCACCGCGCCCGAGAGCCGCTCGTACGTCGCCGACGACGGCTGCAGCTCGATCATCACCCGCCCCTCGGTCGCGAAGGAAGGCGGCGGTTCGTCGAACGCGATCGCCAGCCGCGCCCGCTGCCGGCGCGCGACGATGCCCGCAGGCGATTCGAACGCATGTTCTTTTTTTGGAACGACCGTTACAATCGATCCGACACCGATCTCCGACCCGCCCAGCTCCCGCCCGTCCGGCCGCGCGTACGTCACCAGCGATCGGCCGGCCAGCCCGCCCTCCTCCACCGCCTCGACGTCGAGAAGCAGGATACCGCGCGCCGCGCGCTGCGCCGGCGAGAGCCGCGAACGGGCGGCCTCGAATCGTTCCTTCTCGGCGTCGCGCTCGATGTCGAGCAGCGCACCGAGCCGGGAGAGATGCTGTTCGAGGTCCACGCCGTTTCCTATACTCGTGGAAAGGGAGACGCGCATGGCCACCATCGAGAGGCACGTCACGAAGCAGGTCGTGGCGCTGGACGCGATCACGCCCTGCCGCGAGGCGGCCAGGGTGATGCGGGACAAGAAGATCGGCGCCATCGCGGTGCGCGAGGCCGGCCGCATCGTCGGTATCGTCACCGAGCGCGATCTGGTGGCGCGAGTGATGGCTTCGGGCGACAGCGGCGCGATGCCCATCGGCGAGGCCATGCGCACCGATCTGCCCAGGCTGCCGCTCACCTCCAGCGAGATCGAGACCAGCGAGATGATGCGCACCCAGTACACCCGGCATCTCCTCGTCGAGGTCGACGGCAACGTCGTCGGCATCATCTCGATGCGCGACGTGATCCAGCTGATGCTCGACGACAAGCAGTTCCTCATCGAGCAACTGCAGACCTACATCGACGGCAGATAGCGCGCGGTTGGGGGGTCCAGGGGGGAGCGAGCTCCCCCTTGGTGGAGGCGCCGCAGGCGCCGGATCGAAACCCGGTCGCATTGGGAGAAGGGCGTGGGACATTAGATGAAATTCACCATGTTCGGCAGCGGCGGGGTCGGCGGGTACTACGGCGCGCGACTGGCGCAGGCCGGGGAGGACGTCGTCTTCATCGCGCGCGGCGCTCACGCGCGTGCCATGCGCGAAAAGGGACTGACCATCAGGAGCGAGCTCGGCGACGCAGTGATCAAGCCGGTCAGCGTAAAAGAAGACCCGGCGCAGGCCGGCGTCGCCGACGTGATCGTCGTCGCCGTCAAGCTGTGGGACAGCGAAAGCGCGGCGCAGGCGATCAAACCGATGGTCGGACCTCGAACGACCGTCGTCTCGCTGCAGAACGGCGTCGACAAGGACGAGGTCCTCGCCAGAGCGGTCGGCCGCACACCGGCAAGTTGCAGCGGGTGACACTGGGCGAGCTTCCCCGGGGAAAACCTTCCCCGCGCGTGGAAGCCATCGTCTCGGCCCTGCAGCGCGCGAAAGTCGAAGCGATCGCCAGCGACGACCTCGCCAGAGTCACCTGGGAGAAGTTCGTCTTCCTCACTTCCCTGAGCGGCCTCACCGCGCTGACGCGCAAACCGGTCGGCCCCGTCCGCGAGCACCCGGCCACGCGCGCGATGCTGCTCGATGCGCTGCGCGAGGCCGCGGCGGTCGCGCGCGCCGAAGGCGTGCCGCTCGCGGAAGACCTGCCGGACAAGCAGCTGCAGATGATCGACGGCCTTGCTCCCTCGATGACTTCTTCGATGGCGCAGGACCTCGCCCGCCAGAGGCCGCTGGAGCTGGAGTGGCTGAGCGGCGCCGTCGTCCGGCGCGGCGAAGCGAAAAGAGTCCCCACGCCCGTCCACCGCGCGATCTACGCGGCGCTAGCGCTGCATGCGAAGGGCTGACTCCAGAAGCGACGGGTCGTCGAGCATCAGCCATTCGATCACCGACAACGGCAGGCTTCCGTAGCTCAACAGCTGGTCGTGAAACGCGCCCAGCCGGAACTGCGCGCCCTTCCCATCGCGATACCGCCCGAGCAGACCCATGATCTGCCACTTGCCGGTGATGTACGTGATCTTCTGCAACGGGCTCGCCGCCGCGCCGGCAGCTTCGCCCTCGGCGGCTTCGCGATCGAGCCCGCCCGCTTCCATGAAGTAGCGCACCGCCTCTTCGAAGCTCCACTTCCCGGTATGGAGATTGACGTCGGCGCCGACGCGCGCAGCGCGATACCGCGAGAGCCGCAGGACCTGGCCCTGCGCCGCCGACCCCTCCGGATAGAGTCCCTGCCGCGTGAGCATCTCCTCCCCGTAGAGCGCCCATCCTTCGACGAAGACGCCGTCGCCGTGCTGCCGGCGAATCTCGTCCTGCAGGTGGTTGGCGATCGAGATCTGCAGGAAATGGCCCGGGATTCCCTCGTGGCCGAGGATCGGCCGCGGGTCTTCGATGGCCGCGCGGATGTAGAAGTTGCCGCTCTTCGGATTGTAGCTGGGGATGAAATAGAACCCTTCCGGATCGCGATCGTAGAGCCCCGGCGGGTTCATGAAACCGCCCGGCGAGGTCGGCTTGAAGGCCTCGGGAAGCTCGCGGATGGTGAACGGCCCGAGATAGGGCGGCAGCGTCACCAGCCGCCTTTGACGGAGAAACTCGATCATCTCCTTCTCGCGCGCCTGGTACGCGGCGAGGAACGCCTGCTGATCGGCGGGGACGTGAGCAGCCCGCGCCGGATCGGGCGAGGCCATCGCGGGATCGGCCAGCAGCGACTCGAGCCCGCGATAGCGGTTGAGCTCCGCGACGCCGAGCATCGCCAGCTGATCGGCGTCGATCGGCAGAAGGTATACCCGGTGTAAATACTCCTCATAGTGCGCGCGGCCCATCGGCGCCCAGGCCGCCATCTGCGGAATCCGCTCTTCCAGCCACGAGGCGAATCCGTGCAGCGCCGCCAGCGCGCCGTCGCGCGCCTGCACCAGCGCGTCCCGCTCGCCAGCGGAGAGATCGCGCGCCAGCGTCATCAGGCTGTCGGTATAGAGCCTGTCGCCGCCGCGCGCCGACTCGACCGCCAGCCGCGCGTAGAGCGCCACCGGCCGCGTCAGGTTGACGGGTCGTCGAGCATCAGCCATTCGATCACCGACAACGGCAGGCTTCCGTAGCTCAACAGCTGGTCGTGAAACGCGCCCAGCCGGAACTGCGCGCCCTTCCCATCGCGATACCGTCCGAGCAGACCCATGATCTGCCACTTGCCGGTGATGTACGTGATCTTCTGCAACGGGCTCGCCGCCGCGCCGGCAGCTTCGCCCTCGGCGGCTTCGCGATCGAGCCCGCCCGCTTCCATGAAGTAGCGCACCGCCTCTTCGAAGCTCCACTTCCCGGTATGGAGATTGACGTCGGCGCCGACGCGCGCAGCGCGATACCGCGAGAGCCGCAGGACCTGGCCCTGCGCCGCCGACCCCTCCGCATAGAGTCCCTGCCGCGTGAGCATCTCCTCCCCGTAGAGCGCCCATCCTTCGACGAAGACGCCGTCGCCGTGCTGCCGGCGAATCTCGTCCTGCAGGTGGTTGGCGATCGAGATCTGCAGGAAATGGCCCGGGATTCCCTCGTGGCCGAGGATCGGCCGCGGGTCTTCGATGGCCGCGCGGATGTAGAAGTTGCCGCTCTTCGGATTGTAGCTGGGGATGAAATAGAACCCTTCCGGATCGCGATCGTAGAGCCCCGGCGGGTTCATGAAACCGCCCGGCGAGGTCGGCTTGAAGGCCTCGGGAAGCTCGCGGATGGTGAACGGCCCGAGATAGGGCGGCAGCGTCACCAGCCGCCTTTGACGGAGAAACTCGATCATCTCCTTCTCGCGCGCCTGGTACGCGGCGAGGAACGCCTGCTGATCGGCGGGGACGTGAGCAGTCCGCGCCGGATCGGGCGAGGCCATCGCGGGATCGGCCAGCAGCGACTCGAGCCCGCGATAGCGGTTGAGCTCCGCGACGCCGAGCATCGCCAGCTGATCGGCGTCGATCGGCAGAAGGTATACCCGGTGTAAATACTCCTCATAGTGCGCGCGGCCCATCGGCGCCCAGGCCGCCATCTGCGGAATCCGCTCTTCCAGCCACGAGGCGAATCCGTGCAGCGCCGCCAGCGCGCCGTCGCGCGCCTGCACCAGCGCGTCCCGCTCGCCAGCGGAGAGATCGCGCGCCAGCGTCATCAGGCTGTCGGTATAGAGCCTGTCGCCGCCGCGCGCCGACTCGACCGCCAGCCGCGCGTAGAGCGCCACCGGCCGCGTCAGGTTCTTCTTCGCCTGCTCGAGGAACGCCGGCATCTTCCGCAGCCGCTGCGTGGCCGAGAGCGCGCGCGTCCGCGCCGGCGCGTACTCCTTCTTGAGCAGCGAAAAGACGGCCGACGAGCATTCGTCCACGTACTTCCCCGGCTTGCTCTCTTCGGCCTGCAGCACGCGCCCGTCGAGCGCGTCGCCCTCGAGTTGCGCGCGCAAGAGGATCGCGTCGACCCGATCGTCCTTGTTCCAGCCCTGCGTCTGCAGCGCCTTCACCTCCGCCAGCACCGCCTCGACGTGCCGCCGGCGCTCGGGAAAACCGGCCGGATCGGAGAGCGCGTCGTCCCAGGTATGCAAGCCCTGGTCGCTGCTCGTCACCGGGTCGTTGCGGTTGCGCCAGTCGTAGTACTCGCGGGCGATCGCACGCATCGCGGCGGGATCCGAAGCGGCCAGCATCGCAAGAAGAAGAATCATGGATGCAAGCTAGCAGCATGCTTGCCCGTGCCGCGACTCCGTGCGATGCACGAACAGGGGTATTTCGATGGCCATCCTCGATCGCTACCTCGAAGCGATGTCGAAGCAGCGCGCCGAAGCGCTGGTCTTCCGCAGTGGCGCCCCGGTGGAGATGGTCACCGCCGGCAGCTCGCGCCCGGTCTCGAGCAAGCCCGCCACCGCCGACCAGATCCGCGGCCTCTTCGCCGAGGTGCTGGGAAATTCCGGCGACGGCTACCACACCTACAAAGGACCGTTCGGCGCGGTGGCCATCACGCTGCAGGCAGCGCCCGGGGGGACCCTGACCGCGCGGGTGGAGCCGGCGCCACCCGAGGAAGCGCCGCTGGAGCTGGCGACCACTCCATCTCCGAAAGCTTCCGAAGCGCGCGTGACGGGAGGCTCTTCCCGCGGCGCGCCCAGGACCATCGACGAGCTGTTCCACCAGATGCTCGACATGAAGGCGAGCGACCTGCACCTCAAGACGAACAAGATCCCCAATGTGCGCGTCGACGGCAGCATCACGCCGCTGCCCGATCGGCCGGTGCTCGACGGCGAGACGCTCAACCGCTTCGTCCACTCGATCATGCCGCAGCGAAACCAGGAGGAGTTCAAGGAGAGCTCCGACACCGACTTCGCCTACGAGCTGGCCGGTCGTGCCCGCATGCGCTGCAACGTCTTTCGCGATCTGGCCGGCGTCGGCGCCGTCTTCCGGCAGATTCCGGCGAAGGTCCTCACCGCGAGAGATTTGAACTTACCGAAAGCGGTCATCGATTTTTGTCAATATGACAAGGGCCTCGTCGTGGTCACCGGCCCTACCGGCTCGGGCAAGTCGACCACGCTGGCAGCCATGGTCGACTGGATCAATGACAACCGCGACGACCACCTGATCACCATCGAAGACCCGGTGGAATTCGTCCACCGGGACAAGAAGTGCCTGATCAACCAGCGAGAGGTCGGCACCCATACGCGCGGTTTCAAGAACGCGCTGAGAGCTGCTCTGCGAGAAGATCCCGACATCGTGCTGGTCGGCGAGATGCGCGACCTGGAAACGGTTGCGATCGCAATCGAAACGGCGGAGACCGGCCACCTCGTCTTCGGCACGCTGCACACCAACACCGCCTCCAGCACCGTCGATCGGCTGATCGATCAGTTCCCCGCCGATCGCCAGCAGCAGGTGCGCACCATGCTCTCCGAGTCGCTCAAGGGCGTGGTCGCGCAGACGCTCCTGAAAAAGAAGGGCGGCGGCCGCGTGGCGGCGCTGGAGATCCTGGTGGTGACGAGCGCCATCGCCAACCTGATCCGCGAGGGAAAGACGTTCCAGATCCCCTCCGCGATGCAGGTCGGCAAGAGCCTGGGAATGCAGACCATCAACGACGCGGTGATCGACCTGGTGAAGGGCGGAGTCGTCGAGCCGCAGGAAGCGTACGACCGCGCCATCGCCAGGAAGGAGATGGCGCTACTCTTGACCCGCTCCGGCTTCAAGGGGCCGTGGAGCGAGGAGAAAGCCTGAACATGGCCGACGACGGCAAATTGAACCGGTGGCGCCTTTTCGCCGAGCTGTCCACGGCGGACGCCGACGTGGTCCTCAAGGCCTGCGAGGAGCGCATCCTGGTGGGCGGCGAGGAGCTGTTCCACGAAAACGATTCGGGCGATTCGCTCTTCATCGTCCAGAGCGGGCGCGTCGACATCTTCAAGAACATCCGCGGCGACGTCGACCGGTCGCTGGCGTCGTTCGGACCGGGCGACGTGATCGGCGAGATGAGCTTCATCGACGGCGCGCGCCGCTCGGCCACCGCGCGGACCACGGAGAGCTCGGAGTTCCTCGTCCTCTCGCGCCAGAGCTTCGCCAAGGTTCAAAAGGAGCGCCCCGACATCGCCGCGGCGTTCTTCCGCAACATGGCCGCCATCGTCGCCACCCGCCTGCGCACCACCAACGAGCTGTATCGCGAGGCGGTCTCGTTCGGCATCGAAGCGACCGGCGCGCACACGCTGAACTTGAAGAACATGGCCGAAGAGCTCCGGCGCGTGACACTTCACCTCGTCGGCGGCCAGTCGGTGGCCGGCCGCATTTTGCAAATGGACCATCACGCTGCCGGTTACACGGTCGTCCTCAAGATGGAAAACGAGCGCCTGACAGTCGTGCCGTACCACGCGATACAGAGGATTGACCTCGCGTGAACCGGTGGCCGGTCACCATCGAGCTCCCCGTGCAATGGGGAGACATGGACTCCTTCGGCCACGTCAATAACATCGTCTACCTGCGCTGGTTCGAGTCGGCGCGGATCGCCTATTTCGAAAAAGCCGGCATCCTTTCGCAAATGCCCGACATCGGTCCCATCCAGGCGCGGCAGGTGATCGATTATCGATTGCCGCTCACCTATCCCGATCGGCTGCTCGTTTCGGCGACGGTGACGAAGCTCGGCAACACCTCGTTCACGATGGCGCTCCGCGCCCGCAGCCACGCCCACGACCGCGCCATCGCCGCCGAGGGCGAGGCGGTGATCGTGATGGTCGATTATCGAAACGATCGCAAAGTGCCGCTGAGCGACGATTTGCGAAAAAATATCGAAAATCTGGAGTCGACCGGACCCGAGCTCCCGCCGCCGCAGGGCGACTAGCCAGGCAGGCACCGCGTCATCCGTCTCCGTAGTTTACGGGAGGAGGATATCGACATGCTCTGGTTTCTCGGCGCTCTTCTGATCGTGATCTGGGTCATCGGCCTCGCTTTCAAGGTGACGACCGGAATCATCCACATCGCCCTGATCGCCGGCCTGATCCTCTTCGTGCTCGGTTTCTTCAGGGGACGGCAGACGCCGGCGGCGCCGTAGACAGCCTGAAGTGAGAGCGGGCCTTTTCGGCCTCGACGGCCGCGCGATCTTCCG
>VBLM01000197.1:585-4331 GCA_005879095.1 Deltaproteobacteria bacterium | reverse complement strand
CTTCGTCGAACGTGATGTACAGGTTTCCGTCCGCGAACGGCTCGGAAATGCCGATTCCGTAATCGAATCGGACGACGAAGGTCTTGTTCCAGGCGATGCGCACGCCGGTCGCGCCGCCGAGGCGCATCGGGCCGGGGTCCGCGCTTCCGATCTCGCGCCAGACCCGCCCTGCGTCGAGCGCCGCAACGGCGCTGAAGTCGAAGTGGGCGGTGGACCAGAAGCGCCAGCGCAATTCCGAGTTGATCAGCAGCTTGACGTTGCCCTGCAGCCGGTCGGCGAGCAATCCGCGGACGGAGGAATCGCCGCCGACGCCGTCGGGTCCGGAGAGGCCGCCGGTGGTCTGGAGGAGAAAGAAGGGAACCTCGCCGCCGGCCGCGTCGAAGAGAAAGCGAAAAGCTCCGACGAGGTCGTGGAACACGAGCCAGTGGTAGAAGCGCAGCGAGGTGTTGGCGCCCCAGTAGTCGAACTGCCCGCCCAGCGTCTTGAGGCCGGAGCGCAGCGACACCTCGTGGAACATTCCCTCGGTGGGCTCGGGCTCGTTGTCGCGGCTGTCGTACACCAGGCCGGCGGTCAGCTCGGCGGTGCGGCGCCGGAAGCTGCGGCCCGGATCGGAGCCGTCGTACCCGGAAAGCCTTCCCGCCTGCGCGTCGAGGATGAACTGCGAGACGTCGTGCTGGCCGAGATCGTCCGCGCCGTAGAGCGGTGAAATGCGCGTCAGGCGGAACCGGTAGCCGGCGAAGAGCTTCCAGGGGCCGCCCAGATCGCGCCGCAGGTTCAGCTTCACGCGCGGGAGCGTCTGCTGGTCGTAGCGGTACCAGCGCAGGCCCTTGAATTCCGGATTGCCCGGACAGCGATCGGGATCGGCGGCGAGCGCCGCACGTTCGGCGCAGGTGTCGAGTTGCTCCTCGTACCGTGAGGAATTGCCCAGGCCGTAATAAGGAAAGAATTTGTAGATGTTCCAGCCCAGCTCCAGCTCGAAGCGGTTGCGCGAGCGGAGAAAGCCAGGCGCGTCGATCGAGAGCTGGTGGTACGCGATGCGCTTCGTCGTCTGGTAGAACTGGGCCGTCACCGCGTACCGGTAGGGCTGCTGCTCTCCGGTGCCGTGATCGACGAGCTGAAGCCGCACGCCGTAGCCCAGGCCCTCGTCGGTGCTGTAGCTGATCAGCGGCAGGCCCTGCACCGACCAGCCGGTCTCGGCCCTGAGCGGAAGAGCGACGAGCAGCGCGAGCCAGGCGATCCTCATGCAGGCTGGCCTATAGCACCGGGCATGCCAGAATCGCCCGCGATGACCTGGGTGCAGCTCGCGATCACCGCCGCCGGGTGCGCCGGACAGCTCGCGCTGGCGCTGGTGGCGCTCGGGCGCAGCGCCCGGAGCCGGCTGGCGCTCCTGCTCTCGCTCCTGTTCCTCGACGTCTTTGCCTGGAACCTCGCCACGCTCTTCGCCGATCTCTCGCAGCAGCCGGTCTGGAGCTGGCTCGATCACACCGCCTCGCCGCTCACCGCGCCGCTCGCGCTGGAGTTCGTGCTCGCCTTTACCGGCCGGCAGCGCCGCTTCGCCCGCCTCCGCTTCGTCACCTGGCCTGCGTTCGCCGCGGTCGCGCTGATCCCCAGCCTTCGCGCCGGCTGGGTCGAGTCGGGCGTCTGGGCGGCGGCGCTCGCCGTTTGCGCCGTCCCGGCGATGACCTTCGCGATCGTGCTGCTCGCGCTGCACCTGCGCGGATCGTCCGACCCCCACGAGCGGGCACGGACCCGCCTGCTGCTGGTGGCGGCTGCGCTCGGGACTGCGCTGGGTCTGACGGATCTCATCGGCAATTTCGTCCGCGACCTTCCCTCGCTGGGGGCGCTCGGCTTTCTCGCCGCCGGCGCGATCACCATGTTCGCCGCGCTCCGCGAGCGGCTGCTGGAGAGCGAGCTGACGGTCGAGTCGGCCGCCATCGCCATCGGTCTGGCGGCGGTGAGCGTGGTCGCGTACTTCGCCCTCTTCCGGCTGGCGGAATCGCGCGTCGCGCTGCTCGTCGTGGGGCTGGCCTTGATCACGCTCGCGCTGACGGCGGCGATCCGCCAGCTCGCCCGGACGGCCGCCGCCCGGCGCGCGCGCGCCCTGCAGCTCGCGACGCTCGAGCGGTTCGCCGCGCAGATGGCCCACGATTTCCGGAACCCGCTCGCGGCGCTGAAAGGAGCGGCGCAGTTCATCGAGCAGGACCTGCGGCCGGAAGAGGCCGGCACGCGCCGGGCAGAGTTCGTCGGACTGATGCTGGAGCAGATCGCGCGTCTGGAAGGAGCGATCGAAGCCTACCAGCGGCTGGCGCGGATGGAACCCCTGCGCGAGCAGCTGCAGATCAACGACCTGGTGCGGGAGGTGATTGCGCTGCAGGGATTCGCGGCGAGCGAGGGCGTCTCGGTGGATCAAGAACGCCTGCGAAGCCATCGCCGGCGACGGAAGCGTGACCGTGCGCACCGCCCGTCCGGAAGGCACCGAGCCGCCCGGGGTGGTGGTCCTCGTCGAAGACACCGGCGCGGGAATGGACGCCCGGACGCGCGAGCGAGCCTTCGACGAGTTCTTCACCACCAAGTCCGCCGGCAGCGGGCTCGGGCTCTCGTTCGTGCGCCGCGTGGTCGAGGCCCATGGCGGGCGGGTCACGATCTCGAGCGAGCACGGCCGTGGTACCGTGGTCCGCCTGCGGCTGCCCCTCGGTTAGGAGGCCCGTACGCCCGTTCCGATCGGACAGGTCCTGGTCGTCGACGACGATCCCGCAGTCGGGACGGTGCTGGAAGCGCTGCTCCAGCAGGGCGGAGTCGAGTCGAGCTGGGTCGCCTCCGGAGCGCTGGCGCTTGGATACCTCGCGCAGCGGCCCGTCGACGCAGTGGTCACCGATCTGCGCATGCCGGATATGGACGGCATGCAGCTCCTCCAGCAGGTCCGCTCCCGCCATCCGGAAGTGGCCGTGATCATGATGAGGAGATCCTCTACGCGGTTCGAAAGGTCTTGACCGCCGCGCCGCACGCAGAGGAACGGGCCGCCGGTCCGCTTCCCGCGGCGCGCGAGCTCCTCGGCGAGTCGGAGGCCATGCGCGAAGTGCAGCGGCTGATCGACCGCGCCGCCGCCACCGACGCGACCGTGCTGGTGCGTGGCGAGAGCGGAACCGGCAAGGAGCTGGCCGCGCGGGCGCTCCACGAGCGCAGCCGGCGGCGTTCCGGACCTTTCGTGAAAGTCCATTGCGCGGCGCTTCCCGATGCGCTGCTCGAATCCGAGCTGTTCGGCTACGAGAAAGGCGCGTTCACCGGCGCGGCCTGCCGCAAGCCAGGCCGCGTCGAGCTGGCCGAAGGCGGCACGCTCTTCCTCGACGAGATCGGCGACGTCACGCCCGCCGTGCAGGTGAAGCTGCTGCGCCTCTTGCAGGACCGCGCGTACGAACGGCTGGGCGGGACGCGCACGCTGCACGCCGACGTTCGATTCGTCGCCGCCACGCACCGAAATCTCGAGGAGATGATCGAAGCCGGGCAGTTCCGCGAAGACCTGTTCTACCGGCTCAACGTGGTGCCGATCTGGATTCCGCCGCTGCGCGATCGGCCCGGCGACGTCGCGCGGCTGGCGCGCGAATTCAGCGAAGCCATCGCGTCCGCCGCGGGAAGGCGCGGCGCCGGGCTGTCTGACGACGCCGTGGAAAGGCTTGCCGCTCATCGCTGGACCGGGAACGTGCGGCAGCTGCAGAACCTGATCGAGCGGCTGATCGTGCTCTCCGACG
>VBLM01000197.1:0-507 GCA_005879095.1 Deltaproteobacteria bacterium | reverse complement strand
TTCGACGGCCGAACGCGAGGCGCTCCAGGAAGCGCTCACGCGCGCGGGCGACAACCGCAGCCTGGCGGCGCGGCTGCTCGGCATCAGCCGGCGGACGCTGTACAGCAAGCTCGCCGAGCACGGCCTCAAGTGATCCTCAGCGCGCGAAGCGACGCGGTCGCCATCCACCCGACGAGAAGGATGGCCGTGACCCGTTCGAGGACGGCGACGATGACCGGCGCGTTGCCCTCGAGGTGGGTGACGTAGAGAACGAAATCGACGGCTCCGGTGGCGAGCATCGCCCCGCCGATGGCCGCCAGAATCCGGGGAGCGCGCTTCTCGAGGGCGAGGCCGGCGACCGCCAGCAGCGCGGCAAGCAGGCCGGGCGGACCGGCGAGGACGATCGCCACCGTGTGCAGCGATCCGAATCGGTCCGACGGCAGCAGCGTCACGGCGATCGCGCCGGCCGCGCCGATCGAACCGAAGAACCGGACCGCCATCCCCAGCCAGAATCGCGAAGGGAAGAAG
>VBLM01000199.1:11322-13740 GCA_005879095.1 Deltaproteobacteria bacterium | reverse complement strand
CTCGGTGATCTGGACGTTCAACCAGTTCAACGTCATCTACCTCGTCACCGCGGGCGACCCGAGCGGCTCGACCGAGATCCTCGTCACCCAGGCGTACAAGTTCGCCTTCGAGCGCTATCGCTACGGCTACGCCGCGGCGTACTCGACGGTGATCTTCGGCATTCTGCTCGTCTACGGGACGATCCAGAACCGCCTCTCGCGGGCGACGGAGGCCTGATGGCGCGCTCCCGGCGAGAGCAGGAATTTCCTCACGCGCTGCTCCACGCGGTCCTCGCCCTGGCGACGCTGGGCACCATCTATCCGGTGTTGTGGGTCGTCTCGCTCGCGTTTTCCGGACGACAGACGCTGGCGATCGCCGACCTCCCTGCGTCGCCCGGGGCAGCCGACCGCCTGCGCGCGGTGATTCCCTGGCCGGAGCGGTGGAGCGCGGCCAACTTCGTGTCGGTCATGAGCGATCAGCCTTTTGGCCGCTGGGTCCTGAACAGCATGATCGTCGCGGTCTTCACCACCGTGCTCGGCATCTTTCTCTCCTGCACCGCGGCGTACGCCTTTTCGCGCTTCAAATTCCCGGGCCGGCGCGCGGGGATGATGGCGTTCCTCGTCTCGCAGATGTTCCCCGGCACGCTGATGTTGATCCCGCTCTACATCATCATGGTGCAGGTGCTGGGCCTCGGCTCGACGCGGCTTGGCCTCGTGATCGTCTACGCCACGACTTCGATCCCGTTCAGCGTCTGGATGCTGAAGGGATACTTCGACACCATCCCGCACGAACTGGAAGAGGCCGCCGTCATCGAGGGCGCGTCGGCGGGAACGATCTTCTGGCGGATCGTGTTGCCGCTGGCGAAACCCGCGGTGGCGATCACGGCGCTCTTCTCGTTCATGACCGCGTGGAACGAGTTCATCCTCGCGGCGACGTTCATGGACAAGGAGGAGATGTACACCGCGCCGGTCGGGCTGCGCTTCTTCGTCGGCGGCTTCTCGCAGCAGTGGGGGTACTTCGCGGCGGGATCGATCATCGTCTCGATCCCGGTGGTGATCCTCTTTCTCTACCTGCAGAAATATCTCGTCTCCGGTCTCACCGCGGGCAGCGTCAAGGGGTAGGACATCCTGGAGCGATGTACGCCGGCCTCCGGCGGTGCAATTCGCGGCACTGCGCGAGCGCATCTTCCAGCCGGCCGGCGCGGCGTAGCGCCTGCGACAGCCGGTAGCGGGCTTCAGAGAACTGCGGCAGCTTGCGCAGCACTTCCTCGTAGTGGGGGATCGAGCGCGCTGCGTCGGGCTGACCGCGGCGGGCGAGGAAGACGTCGCGGGTGTCGAGCAGGATCGCGTGGTTGTAGCGGATCCAGGGATCGGCAGAATCGGTAGCCTCGTACGCGGCTTCGCTCGCCTCGAACGGCTCGCGCGCCGCCTCGTCGCGCTCGCGCTCCAGCGCTGCCACCTGCGCGGCGTGGTCGGATTGGCCGGTGAACGGCGGATGCGAGAGGCGGCGAAGGACCTCCTTCGCGATCCGGTATCGATCGAAGCCGGTGAGCGCGAGGCGTCGCTCGCAGACTTCCTGCAGTGGCGGCTCGCCGCCCGCGATCGCTCGATAGAACGCGGAGGCGATCAGGTAGTTCCCGCGCGGCGTGAGGTGCGCGTGCTCGTAAAATACGGCTGCATCGGGAACGCCCACCGCGGCTTCGCCATCGACGAGCAGCGGCCCGGCGACGTCGCGGATGATCCGGTTGATGTGGCTGTCGGCCCGAAAGCGCAGCGTATCGAGGTCGCGTGCCTGCACCAGATGCTCGCGCTGATTGCTGCAGGTCGCGAGCCGGTATTGCAACTCGGCGTAGGTCGGATCGATCGCAACGGCTTTTTCATAGCCGGCGCAGTTGCCTTGCGCGAAATGCGCCTGCCAGGCGGCGAGGTCTACGCCGGGCCGGTGCGAGGACGCGAACGGCGCAAAGTCGCGCAGCCGCGTCGGCACCGTGCTGACGAGGACGCGCGCTCCCGAGGCGCTAGCGACATCGATCATCTCGCGCAGGTTCGCCTCGAAATTCCGATAGACGGCGTCGAGCGCCGGATCGTCCGCGCGCACTTGCCGGCCGAGGAACATCTCCATCCCGCCCCACTGCTGCGGCGCGCGCGGAGCCGTCGCGCGCGCGATGAGCTGGCCAAGCCGCGTCCGGCGCGCGGCGATGAACAGCCGGATCAGCCGCAGCGGCGGCGCGCCGCGCGTGAACACCGTGCCGGTCCCCCACGGCCCGACCACTTCGTTGTTGCCCGCGTAGATGAGGAACAGATCGGGCTGGTGCCGGGCGAGATCGCGCACGATCGGGAGCAGCACGTGCGAGTTCACCGCCACGACGCCGGCGTTGATCACCTCGACCTTGCGCTGCAGCATCACTTCGAGGAAGCGCGAGAAGCCGAAGGTGGGCT
>VBLM01000199.1:8397-11176 GCA_005879095.1 Deltaproteobacteria bacterium | reverse complement strand
GCGGCGAGCGGGAGCAGCGCCACCGACACGAGCCGGAACGCCCAGACGCGCAAGGCTTCCTAGAACAGCGCGTAGATGAAGGGCGCGAGCGCGCTGCCCTGCGCGAGGACGATCAGCACGCCGAACAAGAGGAGCGCGCCGGCGAGCGGCAGGATCCACCACTTCTTCTGCTCGCGCAGGAAGCGGAAGTAGTCGGCGACGATGAGCAGCTTCGACACGGGCGCATTCTAGTACATCTTGTCGTATCGCGGCCGATCGTTTCCGCGAGGGATCCAGTAGCTGGTCGCGGACGGATCGGGACGCAGGTCGAGGAAGCGCTTGCCCGACAGCCGCGCGACGACCGCTATCGGCGTGACCACCAGCGCGAAGAGCAGGGCGAGCACCACGCGCGAGACGATCCAGCCGAGCGCCAGCGCGAAGGTCATCCAGACTCGGTACGGCGCCCGAAGCGAGGCCGGCGCGAACGCTCCCAGCGCGATCAGGGCGACTCCGCCGATGCCGCAAAGAACCGATCGGAAGACGAGCGCCAGCACGACGAGGAGGCCGCCGACCGCGAACGCGCTCCTGCGCAATCGCGGCGGCGACACGTCGAGGTCGCTAATCAAGCTCATGCGGACGCGCCTCCTCGCTGAATGGCGGCTGGCCCTCGCGCAGCAGCAGGTGGTTGCCGATCGCCAGCGCCTCCATCTCCGTCCGCATGAAGCAGCGGTACGCGTCGAGCGGTGACTCGACGATCGGCTCGCCGCGCACGTTGAACGAGGTGTTCACGAGCACCGGGCAGCCGGTCTTCGCTTCGAAGCGCGAGAGCAGCGCGTGGAAGAGCGGCTCGTCCTCGCGCCGCACCGTCTGGACGCGAGCGGAGTAGTCGACGTGCGTGACCGCCGGAATTTCCGAGCGCACGACCTTGAGCTTGTCGATGCCGAAGCGGCGCTGCTCCTCGTCGGACATAGGCCGCCGCCTGCGCACCTGGGCGGTGAGCATCATGTACGGGCTCTCGACGTCGAGATCGAACCACTCGCCGGCGCGCTCCAGCAGCACGGCCGGCGCGAACGGGCGGAAGCTCTCGCGGAACTTGATCTTGAGGTTCATGCGCTGCTGCATCTGCGGCGAGCGCGCGTCGCCGAGGATCGAGCGGTTGCCGAGCGCGCGCGGGCCGAACTCCATGCGGCCCTGGAACCAGCCGACGGCGTTGCCCTGCGCGAGCAGTTCGACGACCTCGTCGAGATCCAGAAGCCGATGAGGAATGCGGCGCTCGTCGAGAAAGGCGCGGATCTCCTCGTCGGAATACTCGGTGCCGAGGCTCGAGCCGTGCTGCAGGTCCCGGTTGCGAGACGATGCCGGCTTGTCGAAATGATGGTGCCACGCGACGTACGCCGCGCCGAGCGCGCCGCCGGCGTCTCCCGCGGCCGGCTGGATCCAGAGCCGATCGAATACGCGCTCGCGATGCAACCGTCCGTTCGCCACGCAGTTCAGCGCCACGCCGCCTGCCAGGCAGAGGTCCTTCTGCCCCGTCTGCGCCTTCACATGTCTCGCCATGCGCAGCACGATCTCCTCGGTCACTTCCTGGATCGATCGCGCGATGTCCATCTCTCGCTGCGTCAGCGGTGCCTCCGGTTTGCGCGCGGGGCCGCCGAACAGATCCTCGAAGGGCCGCCCGGTCATGCGCAGGCCGGCGACGTAATCGAAGTACTCGAGGTTCATCCGGAACGAGCCGTCCGGTTTCAGGTCCAGAAGCTTGTCGTAGATGAGCTGCACGTACTTCGGCTCGCCGTACGGCGCGAGCCCCATCAGCTTGTACTCGCCGGAGTTCACCTTGAACCCGGTGAAGTACGTGAACGCCGAGTAGAGCAGGCCGAGCGAGTGCGGAAAGCGCAGCTCGGCCGCGATCCGCACGCGGTTGCCGGCGCCGGTGCCCCACGACGACGTCGCCCACTCGCCGACGCCGTCCATCGTCAAGAACGCCGCCTCGCTGAACGGCGAGGGAAAGAACGCCGACGCCGCGTGCGACTCGTGGTGCTCAGGAAAAATGACCGGCCCGGCGTAGTCCAGCTCGCGCCGGACGAGATCCGGGATCCACAGCTTCTTGTCGAGCCAGAGCGGAATCGCCTGCACGAACGCGCGCAGCCCGCGCGGCGCGGAGGCGAGGTGCGTGGCGAGGATGCGCTCGAACTTGAGGAACGGCTTGTCGTAGAACGCGACACAGTCGAGATCGCGGACCGAGATGCCGCCGAGCCGCAGGCAGGCGCGCACCGCGTTGCGCGGGAAGTCCGAGTCGTGGCGGCGACGGGTGAACCGCTCCTCCTGCGCGGCGGCCGCGATCTGCCCGTCCTTCAGCAGGCACGCCGCCGAGTCGTGGTAGTACGCCGAGATCCCGAGGACGTTCATCCGGCCCGCACGGCGAACGCGACGAAACGCGCGCCGGCAGAGCCCGCCACGCCGAAGTGGCCCTGCCCGAGACGGACCAGGTGCGCGTCGCCCGCGCGCAACGTCGCGGTGCTCTCGCGGCCGGAGCGATCGACGGTGGTCATGCTCAGCTCGCCGTCGAGCAGGTAGTAGATTTCCTCGGTGCGATCGTGGAAGTGCAGCCCGATGGCCGCGCCGGGATCGAGCCGCGCGTCGATGGCCAGCTCGAACCGGGTCGAGAAGAGGCGCTCCTCGAGGCCCGGCTCCTCCGAGAAGATCCACTTGGCGAAGTCCTTGCCGCGGCCGTGGCGGTCGCCGGTCTCCACCGCGTTCTCGTGCGGCGCGAGGTAGAGGACGCGCGCCATCTTCGCGTCCT